>QXYP01000280.1 GCA_009886815.1 Halieaceae bacterium | reverse complement strand
GAGTGACTGACCTGATTGCTGGTTAGTGCTTTTAGCGCTAGGTCGCGGTCCTCGGCGCTAAAGGCACCCGTGGTAACGCAAAACTCCACCATATTGCCATTGGGATCTTTGGTATAGATGGAACGACACCAGTTGTGGTCTACCTCAAGCACAGTCAGGCCGGCACTCTGCCACGCATTCTTGCGTTGTCTGAGATTTTCTAGATCCGAGGCGTTAAAGGCAATGTGGTTGATCTGATCGGGGACGCCTGCGGCCCTTGAGAGGGCGGTGTCCATATTTTCACAACCCGGTACCTCATGCAGCTCCCAAAAGGCGATAAAACAAGAATCGTCACCGGCCATTCGATAAAAAAAATGTTTGGCCCAGCCACCATCAGGCACCGGGCCAATCTCCACCTTCACCAACTCAAACCCCAAAATCGTTTCATAGAAATTATGGATTGCAGCCATGTCTGCCGCTGCCATGGCGAGGTGATGGTAAGCCACTAGTGTGTCTCCTTGTCGATCATGGCCATGACGTCGCGGTTCGCAGCTTCCGTGGGCGCATTGATTTCAGTGATGCGTTCGTCTACGTCATCATATTCCAGACGCAGTGCCCGAGCGATGGTGGCGTGCATATCGTAAAGTGTTGTGATGTAAGTTAACTCTAGTATGGCTTCGTCTGACAGCGTCTTCTTGAGCTCGGCAAAAAGGCCATCGGGTACGCGGCCGCCTTCTAAGACTAGGGCATCGGTGTAGGCGAGCACAGTTCGCTCAAGATGCGAGTACACAGCACTGCTTGACCAGTGGGGAAGTGCAGCGACTTTATCTTCCGACAGGCCCACTGAGCGGCAAGATTTACTGTGCTGGGAAAAAACAAATTGTGATCCTCGAGCATAGCCTGCCCGTGTTTGGGCCAGCTCTCTAAGCTTGGGGTCAATTTTGCGCTCGGGGTCTCTGTAGAACTGAAAGCCCTGCAATGCATGCTTCAAACACTGGGGCACCAGGGCAAATACGGTCCACCAGTTGCCCGGGGTGCCGGTGGCCGTGCCTGGCGTTGCCACAGGGTCGCGGTCACCGAAAATCAAATCATACATCTGGCGAGCAATGGGGTCTGCATCGGGTCGTGCGACTTGTCGAAGTCTGGGCATGATCAATCCCTCGGTTCTTATTGTTGCAAGCGTGAGGGTTACTCTGACGCTAAAGTTGGGCACTCGCAACTGCAGGTGGATTGTTGATTAGCTCCGTCCGCGTTGTCACGCAGGATCGGTTAGGGGGCATCTAAGGAAAAACTTAAGGTCAGCACCACTAAATGTAATTTGCTGCTATCGAGTTGTATCTATAAACCGGCTCAGAGCCAATTTCCGACGAGAATTAGCCATTGTGTCTCCCTTCGAGCTTGACCTAAATTCTATGCATCCCTATGATCGACGGCCTCCGCCCGTAGCTCAGCTGGATAGAGCACCAGGCTTCGAACCTGGGTGTCGGGAGTTCGAATCTCTCCGGGCGGGCCATTTCTTTTATTTAGCGTGCTTAATCGCTTGTCTCGTTCTGGGTTAGTGCGGTTAAGCTTCCGCCCACCCAAAAAGCTCGCCAATCTGCAAGAGCTCTCTCAATAGCCCCTTTTGAACTTCTCGCGATGTCCTCTGTGTTGAACCCTGTCTGCGTATACACCGCTTTGAATTCTTCACTGCGTATTTTAGGGCTGCCGACAGGCGTTCACGCGCCGTACTTTGTCGTTGCGACTCAGATGATAAAAGACACTCGCAAGCCGGAGCCATAATTCGAAAAGTTCATCCGAAGTGCTGGCACATACGCTTCGGGTTTGGCACCCCATGCTTAGCCTGATAATGTAGAACGCTGCTCAGTGCTTAAGGAGGCCTTGGCCATGGATTCGATTCAAGGCTCTCTAACGCAGGGTAGTGGCTTAGCTTTCCTCACCGTTGTAAGAGGGCGCAGAGTCGCTTCTAAGCCCCGTGATCGAGCAAGCTCGAGGCCTTTACAGGCGGCAATACACAGGAGATAACATATGGATCTTGGAATCATCTTAACCTTGGCATTTTTTGCCTTTGCGATTTTAGTGGCGGCTAAGTCTGTTGCCATCGTGCCTCAGTCAGACGAGTACGTGGTGGAACGTTTTGGTAAGTATCGCGAAACCCTGTCTGCAGGAATCAACCTTCTCATCCCGTTTCTAGACCGCATTGAGCACAAGGTTGTGGTTTTAGAACGTCAGCTTGATGCCTTCGACATATCGGTCATTACCCGGGACAACGTTGAAATTGTTTTAGAAACGACGGTTTTCTTTCGAGTGATTGATGCGGCGAAGTCAGTCTACCGAATTCGCGATGTTCCTTTGGCACTGCGAACAACCGCTGAATCGATTATTCGCTCCGCTGCAGGAAAGTTAGAGCTGGACGATATTCAGAGCAGTCGCCAGCAGATGAATGATGAAATTCTCAAAAACCTGCGCGACGCATCAGAAGTTTGGGGTCTCGAAATTACTCGCTCAGAGATCACGGATGTTCGGGTCGATGAAGCCACCAAGCAGGCTCAGCGTCAGCAACTCAATGCCGAGCGGGAGCGAAGAGCTACGGTTGCAAAAGCAGAGGGAGAGCGCTCGCGGGTAGAGCTCGAGGCCGACGCGGAACTGTACGAAGCGACCAAAAAAGCGGAGGCTATAAAACTGACGGCGGACGCCGATGCCTATGCGGTGATTAAAAAGGCTGAGGCCGATGCCCAGCAAACAAAACTGATTGCCGAGGCAATAGCAAACAATGGACAGCCCGCGGTTGATTTCGAAATTTTAAAGCGTCAAGTCGATGCGATTGCACTCATGGCGTCTTCTGAAAATACTAAGACCATCGTACTCCCGTCCGATGTCACCAAGACGCTGGGCGGGTTGGCCGGCCTTCAAGACGTCTTACGACGCCCAGATGGAGCCTAAGATGAATTTATTACTTAGCTATGAGGTTTGGTTTATTGCGGCACTTTTGCTGGTGGCGCTGGACGTGGTGCTTGGGCTGGATTTTATTCTCTTATCCTTCGGCATTGGCGCTGCGGTTACAGGAAGCTCCTTGCTGTTAAAAGATGCCTTGCCGATGCCGTTTACCGGAAGCTGGGAGGCTTTGCTGACTTTTTTTGCGGTTTTTAGTCTTTTAATTTTGGTGCCGCTGCGCCGATGGACAAAAAAACCTGCGGCGGGGCAGGACGATACTGACATCAATAAATACTAGCGTTTACTCTATGCGCCCAGCCCCTGGCTTAGTGCCTTGCTGCGATGGCAATGCGCTAGGCTAAGCGCTTTCAAACTGCCGTGCTCAAGCCACAATAGGGCGAACTACTGGTGCGACGACGGGGTCGGTTGTTGCTTTTTCTGGTTGGTTTCGACGTTTCTACCGATCTGCTCGGCTGTACCGTCGGTAGAGCTGGGCGGCACGAGGCTCCCAGCTTTGGCAGCCTGTTAGGCGTCGGCTAAGCCGAAGCAGGTTCAGCGGGGGCTGCTGCGCCATTGCGGCCCTGTAATACCCCTTTGCATTCCCTAGCGGTCCAAAAGCTCAAGACAACAAAGCCAAGGAAGAAGTAAAACCCCATTCCTAGCTCAGACGCAGAAGCGGCCTGCACAAACTGAGCCTCGGTGAATAGCCTGTTCATGGCGTCGGTATGGCTGGCAATTAGCTGATCCATGCCGATAAAAGCCATGATCAGCGCGACGACAAAAACATCAGCCATCGACCATTTTCCAGAGTCGGTGGCTAACCATTTAATTGCAGGGTGAGCAGACCTACCCGTTGTTCGAAGCAGCAATACTATGGCAGCTAAACATTTGCTCACCGGAAGGAGGACGCAAAATAACGTCATGCCAGCGGCTAAAATAAAAAGTGAAGGCTGTCCGGTTTCGACGAGTAAAGTAACCAGGTCGCCCACACTTTTGTTCTGGTACATCAAGAGCTGTTGGTCAAAATATAGGCTGATCCCTCCAACACTCACTTCGAATGGCTCGATGAAAGCCTTTAACGTCATCATAGGCACCAAAATGCCCGGCACCAGTAAAGCCAGAATTGAAACGTTGAGCAGGCAAAGAGTCATCGCGCGGGGTGATATGGCCCCCTGGGTCACCGGGTGGGCGAGACGATTAATAACGATTAGAGATAGCAGCGCTAGTGCAAGGCACAGCATCAAAAGTTTAGCTTGCTCTTGATGTTGTTGCTGTGAGGCGTTTAGCTTTGCCACGCACAGTATTGTCGTCTCACACTGCAGTAGACGGTGGATGGCTCGTGTTTGATCGACGGCTGCGGCATTTAAGTCTTTTGATAGGCTGTTCAGGTATTGGCTGAGTGCGGATTCGAGATCGGCCGCCAGC
>QXYP01000028.1 GCA_009886815.1 Halieaceae bacterium | reverse complement strand
CTTTTTGGAAAGAGCCGGTAAAACCAATCCTGCATGACTTGCCAGCCGTTGAGAGAAGGCTGTTTGGTACGTGTCTCATCGCTGTTACGCCAAATCAGGCGATCATTGGCATCACGCTCGACCTGCCAACTGTTTGCCGGACTCATATCTCGCTCGATGGCCTCTGCTAACGCGATAGCTAGGCTCTCACTCTCGATAACCGCGAACATTTCAGAGTTAATAAGCGCTGAGCGCGGATCAAAATTTGCTGAGCCAATAATGGCGAAGCGTCGGTCGATGACCATAGACTTTGAATGCAGCCCCATCACTTTTGACTGCATAGGCGCGGTGTCGACCACGGTCGACTTTATAGCCGCATCATGACGGGTCTCATACAGTGTCACCCCGGCGTCTAGCATAGGCGCGCGCCAAGCCTTGTAGTGGCTGTTTACGGCGGGCACATCTTGAGACGCGAGGGAATTGGTATGAACTTTTACCTCGACTCCCTGTGCGTGGAGTTGTTCGAGCATCGTAATGCCAGGGTCATCAGGTATGAAATAGGCGTTACTCACCAACAGCTCTTGTTGGGTTCTCGGCACGATCTCAAAAACCGCATCGAGCAGGTCTGCACTGATTCCATCAGTTTGAGGGCGGTCGGTTAAAACCTCGCTAGTGCCCAGATGAAGAGAGGGGACGAGTGTTTCCAAGTCGGGACTCCAGTCCACTGGCGTCAGCGCAAATCTTTCAAGTTGGGGCGATTCAGCGAGCTCTCCGTTTACGAGGTTGCGAACGCTGCGAAAGTCTTTTTCAGCACGCATTTGCTGTTCATTGTTAGCGGAAATTGCCCAACCGCTATTCCAAAAAAGGTCGAAAACCTCACTGGTTTGACGCGCTACGACACCGACACCCAACACATCAATATCGCGAAAGTTCAGCGCTTCGCTGAGTCCCATATATTCGTCGCCAATATTTCGGCCACCGAGAATCACGGCTCGATTATCCACAATGAGAGATTTATTGTGCATGCGGTGGTTGAGCTGGGAAAAGTGGGTTGCAAACTCCAGCCCCCAGCCCACTGACTTACGATTCTCAGCGCTGTTAAATAAACGCAACGTTATGTTGGGGTGGCCGACCAGTAGCGTTCCAATGGCATCGCGAGATTTGCCCTGCTGCTTTCCTGACGCCAGAGTGCCCATGTCGTCAATAATGATTCTGACCTTTACCCCTCGGTCGGCAGCGTCGAGTAGCCGGCTGGTAATGAGCATGCCAGTGCTATCGCCATGGTAAAGGTAGTATTGGGTATCAATACTTTGGGTGGCGGAATCTATTAGGGCCAGCCGCCAATTGAGTGCGTCTTCACTGCGATTGAGTAACTTAAAGCCGGAGACCTGAGTGCTTGCGCCGCTTTCAGTAGACGATTTGCCTTTCAGTGCTGCGCCAGCGCGCGCATGAATAGCGCCCTCAAGGGTCGCAAGTGGCCCTGTAGATGCGGCCGCCGACGCAAATTCCGGCTCAGGCAGCTCGAAGGGTGTTCTGACCGCAGTCGCACAGCCGGCCAGCACTACTAGCACCGCTAGGGTAAAGGCATTGCGAACGTATTTAACATTTAGACGCATAGGGTGCCGTATTTTTTGTGGCTTTATCAGTGCAGGCTCATGCTGCACTTGACGGCGCTCAATGAAGTTTGGAGTGCTTTGGTCATTCAGGAATCTGGTATTGATCGAACTTCTCCCGAGATTTGGTGACCACCACTTTGCGTTTGCCGTTTTCACGTTTTAGTAGCGCATCCAATTTTTTAAACCGCGCATAAACAACGCCATCTCTTTCACCATCGTAAAACGTGGCCTTCACCGCAACTTCTGCCTTTTTACTGGTAACGTAAGCGAGTGGAATGATGGTTTTGCCCTCGAACAACTTGAGTTCCACCTCGCCGCTTAAATCCTTAACGGCCATCAAGTTGGATAAAAATTTAGGGGGGTTACTTTTATTGTCAACGAAGGCAACCAGTGGCCTCGTATCGCTCACGCTAAGCGTTGCTTGGGCATCTAACGCTAACGGTTGTTGCACGGTACCCTCTGCCGATGTCAATTCGAGAGCTGCGGACCAATAATCACCGTCAAAATTTTCCTCATTGCCATCGACGCGCACATTAAATAATCGTAGCGTTGAGCCGCTCAAGTTTGCTTTAAATTCACGGGGTATACCGCTGGGGATTGCAATATCGGCGTCAATATCAGCCTCAAAGCTTTGCTCGTCGACTTGTATTTTTACCGCGGTGGAGTCGAGCTGAATGGAACCGTTCATGCTCTCTTCGCCGAAGGCTATGTCAGCGTCTAGACGAGTAGTACCACCGGCAAAGGTGTAAGGGCTTTCTGGGGGTAAGTACGTATTGAAGGTCGCCATATCAATGACCGTTGCATCATCGATTAACAAGTTGAAGGTATTCATTGCGCGGCGCTTGCGTGCGGTGTCGTCAGCCCACAGCTCTTGAAAACTCTTGTCGGGGTCTGGGTAGATATAATTTGAGCCGCTGTAATCTAGGCGCAAGGTATTGCCTTTGAGAAACGGTTCACTCGCGCCTACTTCTGAGGCGCGCAACGACTCGTAGCCAACACTGAGCCCCATGGGGCTGTCAGCGTCGGTTGGGGTGTGAATCAGCACGGTGCCTTGGCCAGAGATATCGACATCCCGAATTGTTACGCCGAGATCGTTAGCTGAGGCCTTGAGTTGGGTACCTGCACGCACATATCCGTCTCGCAGTACTAAACGGCCCTCTACTTGGCCGGCGCCTTTAATATCAAGATCGCCAAGGCCGGTTGTAAAGATGTTGATGAAATTGAAATTCTCCATACCCACATCGAGCTGCACATCGGTATAACCAAAGCGCAGCATACGTTTTCCTCGATGTTCACTACGAATCAGCGGCGTGAAACCAAGAGCGCCCTGCAATGTGCCGCCCTTATAGGCTTGTGCGTCTCCGTTGAGGTAAGCGGGTCCAAGGTTGAGATCGGCGTTAGCGATATCCAGCCAGAATTTGCCACGGCGTGTTTCCATGTACATGTCACCGGTTGCTGAGCCACTGGCTGTTCCTTGAATATTGAATATCCAAAAGCGGTGATTGCCCTGGGCCTGCAGCCCGCTGAGATGGATTTTCCACGGCCGTTTACTCTTGAGGGGCTGCGTTTCTACGGGGACGACTTCTCTACCGGTAATCGGCGGAAAATGTGCGAGTAATTTACTGTAGTCGCGCTCGGGTTTCAGTCGCGGGCGCTGTCGGTAGTCGATGTCGGTTGCTTCAATGTCAGAGATATAAACGTCTTTCAACACCAAGGGCAGTAGAGCAATCGAGCCTGAACCTGATGTTGCAAGAACCTCCCATTGTTGGGTCCGGCTTTGGCCATTGGCGGTGATTCCCTCAGCATGTACGCGCAATGGATAAAAGCTCCAGGCGCGCTCCCAAGAGACTTGAAACTTCTCGGGTTTAATTTTGTTCACTAAATCTTGGGTGATTGATAGGTGCAGGGCGCCGTTAATAATGAGTAAGTAGGCGAGCTGCGCGATGACAAGAATAGTGAGTATGCGCTTGGTCAGTGCTTTGAAATTCGTCAATGTGTCGGTCTCTACTTTGATGGTGTTAGTGCAGCGGCTGAGGATAATTTTTCGCTAAGAACCGCAAAATTACTGCTCGCCTATCGTAGCCTTTTCAACTACTTAAATGGGGGTTACTTCTTTGGCGAGCAGTGATCTTTTAGCTCGTTATTACGCTTGCTGAATTGCCATCAGAGTTTCTAAGTTATTGTTTTAATTTATTTTTATGATTAAGGGCTTAGGAGGCGACTCGCAAGTAGATTGCCTGTGATCTTAAATGTTCAAAAAGCGACACTTTATGATTAGGTCAGAATTGGGGCGTGTCAACTTTTGAGGGTTCAATTTCCATTTAGACGTTGAGCTCTAATGAAAGCGCCGGGAAGCCCTGCGTCTTGCATCACGATAGACCCGCATGGGTTTATCCGAAAACCGTAAACGCGACGGTACCGGTTATGCTGCGGGCTGCGACAGCGACGTCCCTTGCGAACACTGGTCCAGACGTTGACTCCCACCTAAGCTGTCCGGAATTCCATGAATGTCCGTGCTCTTATCTTCGTGATCGATGTCAAGCACTCACCCATCACGCAGTCGAGTAACAGAAAACCTAGGGTAACTACCGATTTGTAAACCAATCCGATAGCGATCTCCGGCCTGCAATGGTGTCAGCTCACGGCAGCGCAAGGGGAGGGTTATTTCCGATTCGTAATCGAGTAGCCAATGCTGTTCAAAAGCCCGAATTCGGGTAAACAGCACGGCTTCAAAATTATGCAGATCGGCTGTGGCGGGCTTTGGGTTCAGCTCCAGCAAGCCATGGCTATTTTGAGAAGCCTGCTGTTTTAGTGTTGCGGCGTTTTCTGGTGTCAGACAAAGCACCGTGGCCAGTGGATGCCGCTTGCCTGCCTCAGCCAGGGCGTTGGGGTCTGGTGCATTACCCCTTTGAAACGCCGCCGTTTCTTCCTCCAGTTTGGCGAGGCACAGCGCAACCTCGATCCTTTGAGGAATAAAGATTCCC
>QXYP01000279.1:2123-7442 GCA_009886815.1 Halieaceae bacterium | reverse complement strand
CATTTTTAGGGGCATTTGGCACCAGCACGGGCTGACCTCTTTGTAAGTAAAAAGTAGAGGACTCAACCAAGATTACTGGGGGCAATGCTTGTAAAGGCCCGTCCATTGGACACAAGAAGCCATCCAGGCTCTCTGCCGCAGTGACGGCTACTTGTTCGAGCCTCTCAAGAGAAATGGACTCCTGCAACGCGTAGGGGCCGGCCAAGGTGCGCCGCAAAGCACCAACGTGTGCTGGCAGCCCCATTTTTTCACCCAAAGCCTCAGCCAAACTACGAATATAAGTGCCCTTGGAACAGCGAACTGCTACATCGACCTCGGCAGCCGCACCGGGCCGAAAGGCCAGACACTCAAATTCATGAATAGTCACAAGGCGCGAGGCACGCTCCACTTCTACGCCTTGCCTAGCCAGCTTGTAGAGCGGCTGGCCATTACGCTTTATGGCCGAATACATGGGTGGCACCTGCTCAATAGCGCCAGTCAGCGCCGACATCGCCTTTCTCACAGTGCTTTCATCGACTGCGCAGGCATCGGCTCTTGCCGTAATTTCACCCTCCACGTCCAGGGTGTCGGTACCAACGCCCAGTACGAAAGTGCTGGTATAGGCCTTGTCGGCATCCAGCACAAACTGTGAGAATTTAGTAGCCTCTCCAAAGCACAAGGGAAGAACCCCTGTTGCCAGTGGGTCCAAACTGCCCGTGTGGCCGGCTTTGGCGGCATCAAATAAACGTTTACAGGTTTGCAGTGCGGCGTTTGATGTTAGGCCCAGGGGCTTATCCAGGATTAAAATCCCATTGACGGGACGACCCCGCCGCCGCCTTGCCACCGCTAATCACCCTCTGGGCTGTCTGGCTGATCACCGAGCTCACTATCTGCAGCCCGAACATCGCGTATGAGGGCCTCCATAGCTCGACCACGCCCAACGCTCTCGTCAAAGCAGAAGCGCAATTTAGGCACTGTGCGCAGTGTTGCCGTCCTGGCAATCTCTGATCGCAAGAAGCCGCTGGCACGATCTAACGCAGCGGTGGTCGCCGCAGCCGCCTGCGCATCGTCGACGCCCATCTGCGTAAAAAATACCTTTGCATGGGAGAGGTCACGACTGACATCAACCCCCGTCACGCTCACCATTTTTAGCCGAGGGTCACTGAGGGTGAATTGCAGCAATCGAGCAAGCTCCTGCTGCAAAGAATCCCCAATACGTTGCGTCCGACTGTAATCTTTAGCCACAGGCAATCAGAGTGATCGTGCGATCTCGTTGACGTCAAAGACTTCAATGAGGTCACCTACTTTAACGTCGGTATAGTTTTTCACACCAATACCACACTCCACACCATTGCGGACTTCGCTCGCATCGTCTTTGAAGCGCCTGAGTGACTCGAGCTCACCTTCATAAATAACAATATTGTCCCGAAGCACTCGAATAGGCTTAGCGCGATACACGGTTCCCTCGGTCACCATACAGCCAGCGATTTGACCAAACTTTGGCGACCGGAACACGTCCCGGACCTCAGCAATACCAATAATTTCTTCACGAAGCTCTGGCGACAACAAACCACTGAGCGCCGATCTGACATCATCAATTAAGTCATAAATTACTTTGTAGTAGCGAACCTCCACGCCTTCCTGCTCTGCAAGTCGACGCGCACCCGAATCGGCGCGCACATTAAAGCCGAACATAATGGCTTCAGAGGTGAGTGCCAGACTGACGTCGGACTCTGTCAATCCACCGACCCCGCTGGCGACAACATTCACTTTGACCTCATCATTACCCAGGTCACTCAGTGCTCCCTGTAGCGCCTCAAGAGAACCGCGTACATCGGCCTTGATAACAAGGTTCAACACTTTTCGTTCACCGGCAGTCATCGACTCAAACATATTGTCGAGTTTGGCAGCTTGCTGGCGCGCCAATCGATTAGAGCGCAACTTCTCAGAGCGGCTTTCAGCAATCTCTCGAGCCCGCTTTTCACTTTCGACTACGACAAAAGAGTCACCCGCATCGGGCGTACCGTCGAGGCCTAAAATCTCTACCGGAATACTGGGACCTGCATCGTCAATAGGCTGTGAAGACTCATCCAGCATGGCACGCACACGGCCATACTGCAGTCCTGCCAAAACAATATCACCTTGACGCAGCGTACCTTGCTGAACCAAAAGCGATGCCACCGAACCACGTCCCTTGTCGAGACGCGACTCAATCACAATACCCTGCCCCGCAGTGTCTCTAGGGGCCTGCAGCTCTAACAGCTCCGACTGGAGTAATAAGGCATCGAGCAACGCGTCGATACCCTGGCCGGTCTGAGCTGACACCTCAATAAACTGTGTGTCACCACCCCAGTCTTCGGGAATGACGTCTTTAGCCGCAAGTTCATTTTTGACCCGGTCGGGATCTGCTGCTTCTTTATCAATTTTGTTGACCGCCACGACCAGAGGCACTTCTGCCGCCCGGGCGTGCTGAATAGCCTCTTCAGTTTGCGGCATAACGCCATCATCTGCGGCAACCACCAAAATAACGATGTCTGTAGATCGTGCACCCCGCGCGCGCATAGACGTGAACGCGGCGTGCCCCGGCGTATCAAGGAACGTAATCATTCCCTGATCCGTCTCGACGTGATAGGCCCCTATATGCTGTGTAATGCCGCCCGCTTCACCACTGGCGACCTTCGTTTTACGGATGTGGTCCAGTAAGGAAGTCTTGCCATGGTCAACGTGGCCCATAACCGTGACCACAGGCGCACGCGGCGTAAGCGTACCCTCCTGGCTAGCCATGGTTTCTTCGAGCTTGTCCTCAAGCTCATCCTCACTCACCAATCGAACCCTGTGGCCCAGTTCCTCAATAACAAGAGACGCTGTGTCCTGATCGACCATCTGGTTGATCGTGGCCATAACACCTAGGCGCATCAATTCCTTGATGACCACGCCCGCTTTTACCGCCATTTGCTGTGAGAGTTCTCCCACCGAAATGTTCTCAGGAACATTCACATCGTAGACAATTTTTTCGGTTGGTTGGGCAAACCCGTGCTTAGAGTGCTCTTCGTGACCTTTCTTCCGTCGGCCACCACGGCGACGTCCTGCGCCGCCCTCTGCGGCTTCAATGTCACTCATTGATAGATTGTGACCGCGCTGTTTACCTCGTGCTCCCGCAATAGAGGCTCTACCAAGACGTCCACGACCCGGCTTCTTCCGATCCGCGTCTTCGCGAGTCGTGCGCGCTGCAGGTGCGTCGTGCATGCGCTTCGGTTTGCGATCCGCATCGGGCTCTCCAGGTGATGCTGATTGCTTAGTAGCCTCTGCCTGTTGAAGTTTGGCCTCATCAATCTTACGCTGCTCTTCTTTTTTGCGCTCCTGGGCAGCAACCTCTAGCGCCTGTTTGCGTTGCTCTTCCTCGGCTTTGCGACGCGCTGTTGCACGCTGGCGCAAAACTTCAGGGTCAAGATTAGCTAGGTCTTCATCATCCGCTTCAGCCGCGGCAGCTATGGCAATGGCCGCCTCAGCTTCCAGGTCGACATCAGTCGCTGCCACACCGCTATCGCTAGAGGCGCCATCAGCAGCCGCGACATCGGTAATAGATTCTGGTGTGTCAGTCGCCGGTCCTGCACCCAACTCGGCGCCAGCAGAGGTGTCGTTGACCGCGCCTTCACCTGTAACCGCAGACGCGTCAACGTCTTCTCCCGGGGCCTCAGCAATCGCTTCCTGCTCGTCGCGTTTTACATAGGTACGCTTCTTACGGACCTCAACGTTCACCGTGCGCTTGCCACTGCCACCGGTTCGCAACGTGCTGAGCTGTTTGCGCTTGAGCGTAATTTTACGAGGCGCGGCTTCACCCTCTCCATGACTGCGCTTTAGAGCGGCCAAGAGGGTTTGCTTATCCTCCTCCGAGACCTCTTCCTCTGCAGCTGAGTGCGTTAGACCCGCCTCTTTCATTTGCGACAGCAATCTCTCGACGGAGGCACCCACCGTCTCGGCTAGCTGTTCTACTGTCTGTGCCATGTGTTACTCCTGATCCGTCAGACTTGGTTTATATGGATTTAACCTGATAAAAATTAGGCTTCTTCCTCTGCAAACCAAGGTGCTCGAGCGGTCATAATTAACTCTCCCGCTCGCTCTTCTGTCATATCTTCTATGTCCATCAAATCGTCAACGCCTTGTTCGGCGAGATCTTCCATCGTTACGATGCCTCGACTCGCGAGCACAAATGCCAAGTGTCGCTCCATCCCTTCCATCGTCAGCAGATCTTCCGCAGGCTCTACATCCAACTTTTCTTCTGTTGCGATGGCCATTGTCAGCAGGGCGTCCTTAGCACGGGCACGAAGCTCTTCGGATATCGCCTCATCGAAACCTTCGATTCCCATCATTTCCTCAAGAGGCACATACGCTACCTCGTCAAGGGTTGTGAACCCCTCTTCGACCAAGACAACTGCAACATCTTCATCGACATCGAGAGCGTTCATGAAGGTTTCTATAATTTCGCCGGCCTCAGCCTCCTGACGTTCAACAGCCTCGTCAGTGCTCATCACATTAATCGTCCAGCCTGTTAGGTCTGACGCGAGGCGCACATTTTGCCCTCCACGACCAATAGCCTGAGCCAAATTATCTTCCGCGACGGCAACTTCCATGGTGTTGCTATCTTCATCAACGACAATGGACTCCACTTCCGCAGGAGACATAGCATTGATGACTAGCTGAGCTGGGTTGTCATCCCAAAGAATAATATCAACACGCTCGTTATCGAGTTCGTTTGACACGGCTTGTACCCGCGAGCCGCGCATTCCAACGCATGCGCCAACAGGGTCGATACGCTGGTCTCCGGTCTTCACTGCGATCTTGGCTCGAGACCCCGGATCCCGAGCCGCAGCACGGATTTGAATAACGCCTTCAGATATTTCCGGCACTTCAATTTTAAATAGCTCAGTCAGCATTTCACGGCAAGCTCTAGACATAACCAGCTGGGGCCCGCGAGACTCAGTATTGATCTCGCTCAATATGGCACGAACGCGATCGTTGATGCGGAAGGTCTCCCTGCCCACCAGCTCACCCCTGGGCAATAAGCCCTCAGCGTTGTTGCCCAAATCAACGATGACATTGTCGCGGGTCACTTTCTTAACAATCCCCGCCAGAAGCTCGCCAATACGATCTCGATATAAATCAACAATTTGCGCACGCTCGGCATCACGCACACGCTGCACGATAACCTGCTTGGCGGTCTGTGCTGCAATGCGCCCAAAATCGGCGTTTTCAATGATCTCTTCGTGCACATCACCGATCTGCAAATTCGCATCCGCTTCTGCGGCTTCCTCGGTCGTGAACTGTGTTCCCAACAATGCG
>QXYP01000279.1:0-2113 GCA_009886815.1 Halieaceae bacterium | reverse complement strand
AGCCAACGCCTGCGGGTTTCATACTCGCCACTAACGCGGTCGATCACGACTTCAATATCGGCCTCTTCGTCGTAGCGCTTTTTCGCTGCCGTCGCGAGTGCCAACTCGATAGCCTCGAAGATAATATCTTCCGAAACACCTTTTTCTGCAGAGACAGCCTCCGCAACCATTAATATTTCTTTACTCATCGTATTCCTCGCAGTGACCCGTTAATCTGGGCGACCTTGTTTCTCTCTTAAGTTACTGCCCGGATTTTTCCGGCGACTTTGCTTTTTTTCCACCGGTATCTAACCTAGGTTGTACCCGTGCTCTATCAATTTGTTTCAGCGGAAGAAGATAATCGTGATCTTCAACGCGTACCACCACATCTTCACTCTCTATGCCCATTAGCCAGCCCCTGAAACGACGTCTGCCCTCAAATGGAAACCGCAGCTTCACCTCAATGGGTTCGCCGATGTAAAGACCATACTGCTCGGCTTTGAACAGCAGTCGATCTATTCCCGGCGAGGACACCTCTAAAGTGTAATCGCCTGCTATCGGATCTTCGACATCAAGCACGCCACCTACATGCCGGCTGACTTTCGCGCAGTCATCAACGCTAACACCTGTTTCTGCTTCGATAAACAGGCGTAATGTCGGCCGGCGATTTGGCGACAAAAGCTCAATGCCCCACAACTCGAATCCCAAAGATTCCACGGTGGGCGTCAGCAACTCCGACAATCGCGATTCCTTTCCAGACATACACGTTGCGTCTCAAATGCTTTATTAGCGGATACAAAAAAGCCCCAAACAGGGGCTTAAACGTGATGACAGCCTGAGCAATGGCTGCCATCGATTTGGTAGCGGGGGCCGGATTTGAACCGACGACCTTCGGGTTATGAGCCCGACGAGCTACCAGGCTGCTCCACCCCGCATCAAAACCTGTTGTGACGACCCCTGTAGGAACGCCCTATGTAGCCGCGTTACTTTGATTGTCACCTCAGTGGGTCAAACCCACTAAGCAGAGGCGCTGGAGTATAGGGATGCACCACGCTAACGTCAACTCAGTCATCGACTATTTGACCTCAGTAAATCTGGGCCTACAAGTCTCAGAATTGCGAACGACACTAACCGCTGACAGGCTAGCCCCACTGACACACATTGTTAGGTGCTGAGCAAACAGGAGTCGAACATCCAAATTCGTCTGACGGCGCTAAGTCGATGGCGGTCATTGTCGAGAGTGCAGGCATCAAAACCACCTAAACTAGAGGTCGTCAAAAGCTGGAGGAGTCAGTGAATAATCTAGCAGTGGCTGGCGGGGAGGAATCTTTTGCGCTAAGTGTGCCAGTCACCACGCCAGTCGAATCTCCACCAGCTATTAAAGCGCCTCAATAAAGAGCCGCTCAAGAAATACCGCCCGTACCCGAGGCATTATTCGCTAGAGGCCGACTGAGACTAAATAACCCAATCGTGCGTTGTCTCAGCCCACTTTTTCGCAAATGATTTTTCGGTCACCGTAACGGCAAGCACCATAGCCAGGCTAAAGGACAAAACCTCGGGTCCTTTTTCGCCCGTAATCGAGATGCCAGAAGCGAAAAAATCCTCTGCAGCGCACTCTGAAAAATCAGAATTCCCACTGCTCATTCGGGGGCGACTCAGGGTGATGTAGCGCTCGTCGTAGGCTTCAAAACGCCCCACTATTTCACCCCTTGCGGTGACCAATGTTACGACTGTTCCAACATCCATGGTAACGCTCCAATGTTGCCGAAGGTTAATTTATCTTAAACCTCTAGGATTATATTAGCGGCCACTGTCGGTCAGTTTTGTGACAGGGGTTCTGTTTCCATCGAAGAGTCGTTGATAAAAAACTGAGTGAATGCGGCATTTAACCCCCTTCTATCGCTAAACGCCTGTTTGTAAAGCCATTGTTAGATTGCCAAAAAAGAAGCAGGGTCAAGATCAAGATACACAGACGGGACGCTGCTCAGGGCTGTTATTGCCGTCATTTATGAGTGATGCTTAGGCCGCAAGTCTTCTATTAAAACCATTAGCGGCTGAGCTATTACCGGAGTGACCACCCAATAGGCTAATGCAACTGTTGCCATTGATTTGCAAACTTAAAGGCACAGCTCGG
>QXYP01000278.1 GCA_009886815.1 Halieaceae bacterium | reverse complement strand
CAACGGAGAGCGCACCGGCTTTAGCAACACGCAGTTTACGGATGTGGTTAACATGGGTATTGGCGGGTCTGATTTTGGCCCCAAAATGGTCTGTCGGGCACTACGGGGGCAGGCCGATAAATTAAACACCCATTTTGTTGCCAATGTAGACCCTCAAGATCTTGATGACACCCTCGCTTCATTAGACCCAGGCTCAACGCTTTTCGTGATTTGCTCAAAATCTTTTACGACAGAAGAGACCCTGACCAATGCACTGCGCGCTAGAGCTTGGTTACTCGCCGGTGGAGCCACAGCATCTGACATCAATCATCATATGATCGCGGTTACCACCAACCTCCATGAGGCACGTAATTTTGGTATTAGCGCCGAGAATTGTTTTCCCCTGTGGGATTGGGTCGGCGGTCGCTACTCACTCTGGTCTGCCGTGGGTGTATCGATAGCGCTGCAGTCTGGGTGGGCAGCATTTCAACGCTTACTTGAGGGTGCTCACAGTATGGACATGCACACCTTAGATGCCGCGGGGAGCGATAATTTTCCTTTGATGATGGCGCTGCTCGAGTACTGGAATACGATTTATCTGAAGACCGACACCCACGTTGTTTTACCCTATGCACAACGTCTCGAACAGCTCCCCGATTTTTTACAGCAGCTATCCATGGAGAGTAATGGCAAACGCGTAGATCTCTCGGGTAAACCCCTAGCCCTGCCCAGTGCACCCGTTCTTTGGGGCTCAGCTGGAACGATAGGACAGCACAGCTATTATCAGCTGCTGCATCAAGGAAACCGGCACTTTAGCGTAGATATCATTTTACCCCTCAGCCAGGAAGGCAAAGACCTCGAAGCCCAGCGAAAGTTGGTGGCAAACGCGCTGGCCCAGAGTCGTGCGTTGCTGGTAGGCCGAGATCAAAGCGCAGCACAGCAACTCGCTGCTGAGCGAGGTCAACCTGAAAGTTTTGCTGCACATTATGAAATGCCCGGCAATCATCCCCACTCACTGCTCTACTTTGACGCCGTAACTCCCGAAATTTTGGGTGCTCTCATCGCGGCTTATGAACACAAAACCTTTTTCCTTTCCCGTTTACTTGGCATTAACGCCTTTGACCAATGGGGTGTTGAGTTGGGCAAAGTCATTGGCCGACAAATTCTGACGATGCTTGAGCATGGGGAAGGCCTCGACACCATCGACCCCGCAACGGCCATGGCAGTGCAGGCGTGGCGCACTGTCAATCTTAAAGATACCCCTTAGGGCTTAGGGGCATTACAATTCTGCTTTGGGTTTACGAGCTAACTTTAAGAATGTAGCGATTGAGATCGCCTGATTCAAAGACACCCGAGCCGAGAATCACAAAAGCTGTAACCTCACAGGGGTGAAAAGCCATTTTGTAAACTGCTTTCAACACCGCAGACTGGGTAATTGATCACCGCCACTTTTTAGGATTGGCGGATCAAGGCCTCACCGTTTTCTGGAGACACCTCATGTACCGACACTTACTCCCTTTATTTGCCATTGTGTTGGCGCTACAAGCCTATGGGGCTGAAGAAGAAGTCAAAGACTGGGAGGTCTCCAACCCGCCGGGTGAATGGCGAGACATCACCATTACAACAGACACGACGACCTGGTCTTTCGTAGACGTCAGCCCCGACGGCGAGCACGTGGTCTTCGATATGCTGGGCGACCTGTACAGCGTGCCGGTATCAGGCGGCGCAGTTACCGCACTGACCCAGGGCATTGAGTGGAATTTTCAACCCACGTACAGCCCCGACGGCAAGCGTATTGCTTTCGTTTCTGATCGAGACGGTAATGACAATATCTGGGTCATGGATATTGACGGCAGCAATATTGAGCAAGTCACTAAAGAACGTCAGCACAACCTGCACAACCCCGCGTGGACGCCCGACGGGCAGTGGATCGCCGTGCGTAAAGGCTCGGTTTCAAGGCGCAGTATTCCCGCGGGGGAAATCTGGATGTACCACATCACTGGCGGCAGCGGCATTGAAGTCGTTGATAACACCGACGGTCAGCGCGCTCAAAAATCTATTGCCGAACCCGCCTTCTCCCCTGACGGCAAGTACCTTTACTACAGCCAAGACACCACATCGGGCTGGGTATGGCAGTACAACAAAGATTCAACTGGCGAGATTTTTGCCATCAAGCGGCTTAATTTAACGACCGGCGAAACAGACATCATCACCGGAGGCCCTGGAGGAGCTGTCCGCCCCACCCCATCGCCCGATGGCAGCAAACTCGCGTTCGTAAAAAGACTCCCCGATTTTAATAGCGCCCTTGTCGTTAGAGACCTTACCTCGGGAATGGAATCTATTGTGTATGAAACCCTGGAACGTGACGAACAAGAGACCGCTGGCAGTCATGGCAATACAACCGCCTTCAACTGGCTTCCCAACGGGCGTGATCTGATCTTCTGGACCGCAGGGCAGATTCATCGACTCAATACTGAGACCCGAGATGTAGAAGTACTTCCCACCCGATTATCGGTTACGAAAAAAGTAAGAAAGACCGTTCGATTTCCCGTAACCGTAGCCCCCGATGAGGTCGCGAGTAAAATGCTGCGCTGGGCCCAGCAAACGCCCGATGGAACATCAGCAATTTTCGGCAGCATGGGTCACCTCTACCGCTCTAGCATTACCCCTGATGGCGCCCAAAATCCCGAGCGACTCACGCAGCAAAAAGGCCATTTTGAGTACTGGCCCGCGCTCTCCGCCGATGGCCAAAAGGTGGTCTACACCTCCTGGGACGATCAAGCCCTGGGCCGTGTGAAGGTAGTGAATACCGAGGGGGGTGTTAGTCAAACCCTAGTAGCAACACCGGGCCACTACGTACAACCCCAATTCTCACCCGACGGCCAGCTTGTGGTTTACCGCAAGACAACAGGCGGTTATTTACTGTCGCCTCTGTGGTCCGTCGACCCCGGTATCTATCTCGTTAATGCTAAAGGGGGTGCGCCGGTTAAAATTAGCGGTACTGGACACAACCCAGCGTTTAGCACTGACGGTAGTCGCGTGTTGTTCACGACTCGGGGAGAGAATGGGCTCGAGCTGCACAGCGTTGACCACAAGGGACTCGACAAACGCGTCGTTGCCCAGGGCGAAGATGTGACGAGTTATGCCGTATCACCCGATGGCAACTGGTTAGCATTCACCGAGCACTTTAGGGTTTATGTTATGCCACTAACAGACACCGGAAAGCCAATGACGGCCCAACGTTCGGGCAGCGCAGTACCTGTTCGCAAAGTCTCCCAATATGCGGGTGAGTTCCTTCATTGGTCTGCAGACAGTCAGGCACTGCACTGGTCAAATGGACCTTTGCTGTTCACCCGAAAACTCGACGACGCCTTCAGTGCCCTCACACCGAGTGGCGACCCAGACAGCGAGATCGCGACCGTGGAGCCCGCAATACAATCCGTGAACCTTGGCTTCTCGGTGAAAGCCGACAAGCCCGACTCTGTGATCGCGCTAGTGGGCGGCACCGTTGTCACCATGCATGAGGCAGATACTCAGCAGCAGGTCTTATCTGACGGTGTCGTCGTTGTTGAACAAAATCGAATTACCGCGGTAGGCGTTCGCGGTGAAATCGACATCCCTAGCGCGGCAAAAATTGTCGATATCAGCGGCAAAACCGTCATACCGGGACTCATCGATGCGCACGCTCATGGCGGCATGGGCAGCGAAGAAGTTATCCCCCAACAAAATTGGATGCAACTCTCTAATTTGGCTTTTGGGGTGACTAGCATTCACGACCCCTCTAACGACACGAGTGAGATATTTACGCATGCCGAGATGCAGCGGGCAGGCCTTGTGTTGGGCCCCAGAACCTGGTCCACAGGTACCGTGCTCTATGGCGCCAACGCTCCGGGAATCACCACCGAGGTCCACAACCTTGAAGATGCCGAATTTCATATTGAGCGCCTTCGGTCATCGGGCGCCATATCGGTTAAAAGCTACAACCAACTTGCCAGAAGTGCCCGACAGCAAATTATTGAGGCTGCCGATGAACGGGGCATTATGGTCATGCCTGAAGGCGGCATGAAGTTTCAACACAATATGAACCACCTTATTGATGGCCACACCAGTATTGAACATTCGCTACCGATAGCCGACATTTACGATGATGTCCTACAGCTTTGGTCTCAGGTCGACACGGGATATGTACCCACATTTGTGGTGTCCTATGGTGGCCTCATGGGTGAGGAGTATTGGTATGACCGAACCGATGTTTGGCTTAATGAGCGTCTCATGCGGTATTCACCCCCGCAGTTTGTAGAACCTCGTAGCATGCGTAGGCCGAAAGCGCCCGACCACCATTACAACCATATCAATGTGGCTAAGACCGCTAAAAAACTGCGTGATAATGGCGTGAGAGTAATGATTGGCGCGCACGGCCAACGGGAGGGACTAGCCCCCCACTGGGAAATGTGGATGATGGTTCAAGGCGGGTTTACCCCGTGGGAGGCCTTGCGCGGTGCGACTTACGATGCCGCTGTGCATCTGGGTATGGAGGCCGACGTAGGCACAATAGCTGTGGGTAAGTTAGCGGACCTGGCGATCATTGACGGTAATGTTCTCGAAGACATCCGTTTATCAGAGTATGTCTCGCAGACCATGCTCAATGGCCGCCTTTTTAACAGCGCCACAATGAACGAGACGTTGACGGGGGAGCACACTACGGCCCCGCTCTTCTTCCAACAAGCCGGCGGGCAGCAATTACCCACAGAAACGCTAAAAGCCCTCGAGGCAAAGCAAATGCGTCATCATTGGCGACACTAGCTTAATTGAAGACACTCGCGAAGCGTCAAAACAGGCGCCGGCGATACGAAGGGGCTGCCGCCGCGCCACTTAAAGCCAAATCCGCACCCTGAGATGACGGTTATTTTATGTGCTTAAATTACATTTAAAGAGCCTTTTTATGAAAGTAATGCGCTATATATGTTATTTTATTACCCAAATAAGCCCTTGGTAACGTATCCGTGAGCACCCCCGTCTCTCCCATAATTGCAAAAGTCACTGCCGATATAGAGCAACGTAGTCGCCATCTGCGTGGCGAATATCTCACCATGGTCGATTCAATGGCCGCTCAAGCCCCCGGACGTGAGCAGTTAAGCTGTGGCAACCTGGCCCACGGCTTCGCGGCCTGTAATGAAACCGACAAATCAGCCATAAAGCTCATGGAGGCCGCTCATGTCGGTATCGTTACTGCGTTTAACGATATGCTCTCGGCACATCAGCCCTACGAGACTTACCCGGACCAGATCAAAGCAGCCCTGCGCTCTGTCGGTAGCACAGCACAGGTCGCTGGCGGCGTGCCGGCGATGTGTGACGGCGTCACCCAAGGCCAAGCAGGCATGGAATTATCGCTGTTTAGCCGCGATGTCATTGCTCAGGCCACAGCGGTATCGCTTTCCCATCAAATGTTTGACGCCGTATTGCTCTTGGGTATCTGCGATAAAATCGTGCCAGGGCTGTTAATGGGCGCACTGCAATTCGGACACTTGCCCTGCTTATTTATACCCGCAGGCCCCATGCCATCGGGTCTTCCTAACAAGGAAAAAGCTGCAGTACGCCAGCGATTTGCAGAAGGTAAGGCCACCCGTGAAGAGCTGCTGCACGCTGAGAGCGCCTCCTATCACAGCGCAGGTACCTGTACTTTCTATGGCACGGCAAACACCAACCAACTGTTGCTTGAGGCCATGGGACTGCAGCTTCCTGGCGCCTCATTTGTTAATCCGGAATTGCCATTGCGTGAGGCGCTAACGCGCCATGCGGCTCAACAAGTGACTCGACTTACTGCCAAGAGTAACCATTACACCCCATTGGCTGAGCAAGTCGACGCAAGGGCCCTAGTCAACGCCTTGGTGGCACTGGCAGCCTCAGGCGGATCCACCAACCACTGCATACACCTCATTGCGATAGCCCGTGCAGCAGGTTTTATTATGAACTGGTCTGATTTTGACGCGGTATCACAGGCGACACCCTTACTCGCTCGGGTATACCCCAATGGCAATGCAGACATTAATCACTTCCACGCAGCTGGGGGTACCGGCGTCTTATTTCAGAACCTACTTTCTGATGGCCTCATGCACAGCGACGCTCGTACATGTCGAGGACTGCCTTTCGCTGACTTCGTCAGTGAACCCTGCCTACGAGACTCGGATGTAAGCTGGGAACAACCCCCATCGGCAAGCCTAGACAACGACGTCATCAGAGACACCAAAACACCCTTTGCAGGGGAAGGCGGGTTGCGGTTGTTGGAAGGCAATCTGGGACGTGGGGTTATAAAAGTATCCGCGGTGAGTGCAGCCCACAGAATCGTCGAAGGTCCAGCCATTGTTATTGACTCACAGCACACGCTTCAGGAGCTGTATGACGCTGGCCGCCTTAATCGTGATTGTATTGTGATCGTACGATTTCAAGGACCCATGGCCAACGGTATGCCCGAGCTTCACAAACTCACCCCCCTTCTGAGCAGCATTCAGGACCAGGGGTATTCCGTAGCCCTGATTACCGATGGCCGTATGAGTGGTGCGTCGGGCAAAGTGCCGGCCGCAATACACATCACACCAGAAGCTGCCGCAGATGGCCCTTTAGCTCGAATCAAAGACGGCGATATGATTCAGTTAAACGCCAATACAGGTGAGCTCAATGTAGCTTTATCAGCGTCAGAACTCGCTGGCAGAAAGCCAGCTGCACCC
>QXYP01000277.1 GCA_009886815.1 Halieaceae bacterium | reverse complement strand
ACAACGCGTCCTGCCACTTATGAGCAACAATCTCACGAACTTCGCTTAGGTTGGGATAACGGCGGTGCCGTTAACGCTGTGGTGGGGGCCTACCTGTGGGACTCTGAATATGAGATTCCTTTGCGATCGTGGGTGGGTTTTGTGGTCCCGGGTACCATTCTCGATATCCTGCAAAAAACCAAACAAGAGAGTGAGTCCCAGGCGCTTTTCGCCGACGTCGATTGGCGTATAACCGACGCCTTGACGTTGAACGTGGGTGGTCGTTATACCAAAGATGAAAAGAGCACTGAGCAAACGGGTAACGTGACCGCCAGCGCCGATGAATCTTGGAGTGAATTTACGCCGCGCGCGAGCTTGCGCTACGAGCTAAGCGATAGCTTAATGACCTACGCGACCTACTCGTCAGGTTATCGCTCGGGTGGTTTTAACGGACGGGTCAACTCGCCTGAGGAAGCAACCCAGCCCTACGATCCAGAGACCGTGAATAACTTTGAGTTGGGTTTTAAGCATCAAAGCCCTGATAATCGACTGCGGTTCAACGGTGCTGTGTTCTACATGGTTTACGACGACAAGCAGGAAGAATTACAGCTGCCATCTGATACCGGTACTGGGCAAAAGACCGTGGTAACCAACGCCTCCGAAGCCGAAATTTGGGGCGTAGAGCTGGAAGCACAGGCGATTATTGGAGAGGGACTGACTCTGCGTGCGAACGTGGGTTATCTCGATACCGAATATGACAGCTTCGGTTACACCGACTTGCAAAGCGGTCAAGAGGTGGATTTTAGTTATCTAGAATTCCGTCGGGCACCTGATTTGACGGGCACTGTCGACGCCACATACGAGTGGCCGACGGCGAGTGGTCGTATATGGGTTCGTGGCGCTTACCATTACTTAGGTGAGCATTATGTCAACGTAACCAATGCTCCCGAACTTAAGAATGATGGTCAGCACCTTCTCGACGCTTCGGTTAACTGGGAAATTAACGATCTTCGTTTGAGTCTGTTTGGACGAAACCTCTCCGATGAAGATGGTTATACCCACGGTTACGATGTGGCGGGTCTTTGGTCATATGCGGCAACGCGTCCGCCAAGAACTATTGGCGCTGAAGTCGTTTGGAATTTCGGAGAGTAGAACCGTGAGTGATGGTCTTAACCAGCTATTGGCGAAGCAGGAAATTCTCGAGGTGGTGGTCCGTTATGCACGGGCCATCGACCGTCTCGATGAGTCACTGTTGAGGTCACTATTTCATCCAGGATCCACTCACAATCACTTTTATGAGGGGCCTTCTTCAGACCCTGATAGAGGGGCCACAGAGGACGATGCTGGAGATTTCGTGCGTTATGCCATGGCGGTTTTGACTGCGCATTCGCACACGCATCATCAGTTGGGCAATACGCTGATTGAACTCACGGGTGAGACTACGGCTCTGGTAGAGACGTACTTCACGGCGTTCCATAAAATGCGCGCCGCTGGCGATCCTCTAGCGGGACCTGATGCCTTCGATACCGAGATGGATTTTTTTGTGGGGGGAAGATACCTCGACAAGTTTGAACGGCGAGGTGGCCACTGGAAAATTATCCACCGTACCGGCATGACAGATTGGATGCGCCTTGATCCGCCCTCGGCAAGGGGCATGTCCGCTCTCGATGCCAGCGTTGTGGGGCAGCGTTTTCCCGATGACTTTGTTTATCAGTTACCTTCACTGTAGTCAGTGATGATGACCACAATTTAGGAGTGCAACAGATGGATCGACGATTGGAAGGGCAGGTGGCTGTCATTACCGGTGGTGCTAGTGGTATTGGCGCGGCGACGGCAGAAAAGCTGGTAGCCCATGGTGCCCAAGTCGTGCTGGGCGATATTCAAGAAGATCGCTTGGCCAGTTTTGTCGAATCCTTACATGGACAGGCCATTGGATTGCGCTGTGATGTGACCCGTGAGGAGGATGTCAAAGGCTTAATTGATGCGGCTGTTGACGCCCATGGTCGAATCGATGTGATGTTTAACAATGCAGGCATTGTGGGTGCCATTGGCCCCATGGATACCACGCCAACTGACGAGTGGAAATTCACTTTAGACATTCTGTTAAATGGTGTTTTCTACGGTATGAAACACGCCTCTGGGCATATGAAGCGTGCTGGACGAGGCTCTATTATTAGTATGAGCAGCACAGCTGGAGTGATGGGAGGGCTTGGACCTCACGCCTATGCCGCGGCTAAACATGCCGTAGTGGGCCTGACCAAGAATTTAGCCGCTGAGGCTTGTGCGTTTGGTGTTCGTGTCAATTGCTTGGCCCCTGGGCTCATAGCAACGCCATTGGCTGCCGCAGCAACTGTGGGTGACCCTGACGGGGTTGAGCAAGCGATCCCAACATTTGCTGAATTGTCGCCTTTGCCCGGACGTGCTGGCATGCCAGAAGACGTCGCCAATGCAGTGCTGTGGCTGGCGTCAGACGAGTCGGGCTATGTGAACGGTCAAACGATTGCGATTGATGCGGGTCTTACCACGGGCTCCAAGCCCGGTGATCCTAACTTTGCAGACTACCAACCCATAATGCGTGAAGCGGGGAAGAGCGGATTGTAGTAGCGCTCTTAAACTTGGGGCAAAGCAGTGACTGTCTGAGTCCTAAGCGCTGAGTTGTCTTCGCAACTCAAGGAGGGCGGCTACGGTGGGTCTGCTGGGTGTTCAGCCTCGACGCTGAAGCCTATGCAAGACTTGCCGCCTTAAGGTGCTCACTGATGTTAAGCCGTGCTTGGGGCATTCGCAGTGGCTGTTGCCTGAATCGACTTTTTCTTGTGTTCAATCAGCGTGACAGAAGCAAGTACCGTCACTAGCCACAGCGCCCATTCAGACTCGCGGTAAACGGTTGTGAAGCTACCGATCGTAAGGCTGGTCCAATTGAGAAATAAGAGAACACCGGCCAGTTTTTGTGCGCTTGCGCATTGGCGCGATACTTTTAATATCAGCCAGCCGCTATAGAGCCAAAGCGCAGCGAACAGCAACCCTCCAAGCAGCCCATAACTGACGAACATTTCAAGCCACTGCAGGTGCGTGTTGGTGGTCGCCATTGTCTGTGTATCAGCGAAGCTCTGCAGTTTGTCGGGCCAGCTAATGGCGCGAGCGGCTTGATATCCGCCCCCAAACCAGGGGTTTGCCATAAAAGCTTGAAGGCCCTGCTCCAGCAGTGCCTCGCGAAGCTCTAGGCTTTTATCTGCATGGGCCATTGGGAACAGCTGACCTCTGAACCAGAGCCCAGCAGCACTTAGGACTAGGCCCGCGCTCAGGCCCACCATAAGGCGTTTGCCACGGTAAAAAACTACGCCCAAGCAGGCGATAACAGCAACGGCAACAAATGCGGTTCGCACTGCGCCCAGTACCAACACAACACCGAGGCCTATGATTCCAAAGTAGC
Organism: Halieaceae bacterium; assembly: GCA_009886815.1. Classification (GTDB taxonomy): domain Bacteria; phylum Pseudomonadota; class Gammaproteobacteria; order Pseudomonadales; family Halieaceae; genus Luminiphilus. The sequence continues at coordinate 875 of QXYP01000277.1, read as the reverse complement.
AAATGGCACGCAGGGCATGGCGGCTGAATACCAGTGCGCCGCCGAGTAAAAGAAGCATTGCCGCAATTAAAGTTCTAGAAAATGGGTGGGGATTGAAGACCCATGAGGGCCTCATTAGGTCACCGCGTTGGGCGTCGATGAGTTCGAGTATGAAATTTGACCCGAGCTCGAGGTAAACGAAGGCATCGATGAGATAAATCAGGGTGAACACCAGCACTGTTCCAGCGGAGAAATACACAATATCGCGCCAGTCCCTCGCGTCTAAACTGTAGACAACGGCGGGGGCTGCAATCGCAAGCAGCAGAAACCATCGGGCCTGGGCGAAAGTAGAATCCCATGGGCTTGCGTTGTCAGTGAGAAAATTTGACAGTAAAAACGAACCTGTCGTCGCCAGCATTAAGAGCATGAAAGGCCAGTATTGCCCCCAAAGCTCAGAGAACCGCTGTGGCTGGCTCGATAAGCTGAAGATACTGGCCAGTAGCAGCAAAAGTGCGGTGACGTTGACCGGCCCCACGTTAATTAAGGGCGCAATAACAAACAGGGCTAGAGAGTATTTGAGTAGTTGTTTTCTCACGATAGCCTTGGGTCTGCTTTCGGCGCACTCATTGCGTCAACAGAGCGGGTATATGCCGGGGTAAAAAGAATCGCGCAGTGTTCTCCGGGTGTAACTACGTATGACAACGCAATGGCCTCGAGGATTTTAGCGAATGCAGTCTAGCACTCTAAATGTGCAAGTTTGTTAGGACTTATCTCATTGCTTGTTCAATAGGTGGTGGTTTTGGGTATAAAAAACCCGTGAGCGCCAGCGAGTCGGGGCCTTCTCGGTTTGGGCGGCTAGGCTTTACCCCATCGACTCATTATGCTTTTATCTTATA
>QXYP01000276.1 GCA_009886815.1 Halieaceae bacterium | reverse complement strand
AACCCTGGCGAGCGCCGGCAACGCAGGCAGCGGTTTGGGATGGGGCGGGACAAAGTGATTGCTATGAGACATAGTGAGACGCCACGACAACAGATTCACCAGTATGCGAGGGCGCTTTGACTGTGTCGACCCATGACATCTTTATCACACTAGTGGCTATTCATATCGCTACCGGAACGGTCGGGTTGATCTCGTTTTGGATTCCAGTCGCAGGACGCAAAGGCAGCGCCAGCCATCGTCGCTTTGGCCGCGTCTTTATCAATACACTATTTGCCACGGGTATTACGGCAGTGGGCATCGCCACGGCAACGCTAATAGCCCCCTTAGCAACGCACCCTCACCTTACCGAGCATGAGGTATTTCACGACCCAATAATGATCCGTGCTATTTTCGGCTGGATGATGCTTTATCTTGCAACGCTGACTGTGAATCTTGCTTGGCATGGCCGGCTTGCTCTGCGCCACAAAAAGAACCATCGTGCAACCGGAACGGGCAGCAACCACCTCCTTCAAATAGCGTTAACCGCTGCATCCACAACCTGCCTCTTCAAGGGGTACTCGGTACAGCAACCCATGATGATGGGGCTATCCCTCGTAGGCTTTGCAACCGTGGCGACCAACTATTGGTTTATTTTCAAACCTCAACCCAAGGCTCACGACTACATCAAAGAGCATATCAAGAGCCTGGTGGGAGCGGGCATCTCAGTTTACACCGCGTTTTTTGCTTTTGGCGCCGTGCGCCTCATGCCTGAGCTGGCACTAACGCCAGGACTTTGGGCGATTCCCCTAGCCACAGGTCTCAGCTTGATCATTTACCATCAGTACGCAGTGACCCATAAATTTCAGCTGCAAAAGTGGTGGCGAAGTGAGTAAAAAACACGTCATTGTTATTGGCGCTGGAGCCGGCGGGCTAGCGGCAGCGGTAGAACTCGCTGCGGCAGGCCGCGCCGTTACCGTACTCGATGCAGCGCCCACCGTCGGTGGGAAAATGCACCAGGTTCGCTCGGGTGAACACTGGATTGATGCGGGACCCACCGTATTTACCATGCGCTGGGTGTTTGATGAGCTGTTTGCTAATGCTGGAGCTCAATTCGCTAGCCGGCTGCCCTTCAAACCTGTGACCACACTCGCTCGACATTGGTGGACCAGTGGTGCCTCAATGGATTTACACGCTGACCCACAGGTTACCGCTGCAGATATTGCAGCGTTGGCTGGCAGCGCTGATGCCGAAGGGTATTTACAACTTTGCCGGGATTCGGGCCACATATTCGAATTGCTCAAAACGAGCTTTATGGCCGCGCCACAACCCAATCCCATAACCCTCGCACTGAGAATAGGGCTATCTAGGCTGGGTGAAATGCTGGCATTGAGACCTCACCAAACCTTATGGCGAGCGCTGGGAGATTATTTAAGAGACCCCCGCCTACGCCAGCTTTTTGCCCGCTACGCCACCTACGTAGGCTCCTCACCTCTGAAAGCTCCAGCGACCCTGTTATTGATTACGCATTCTGAACAACAAGGGGTGTGGGTGCTGCCAGGAGGTATGACGTCTCTGGCGCGAGCCATGCAAAATTTAGCGGAGGAGCACGGCGCTCAATTCAAGTTAAATACCAACGTTGCAGCGATCAATACCCACAATGGCCGAGTTTCCGGCGTCACCTTGGATAACGGAGAAACACTGGCTGCTGATGATATTGTTTTCAATGGTGACCGCAGCGCTCTAGCAACGGGCTGTCTTGGCCCCGATGTCGTTTTGGCCACCCGGGGTACACCCGTAGAGCAAAGAGGTTTATCGGCCGTTACCTGGTGTTTGCGTGCAGATACCGCTGGATTTCCACTGAGTTACCACAACGTCTTTTTTGATGAAGATTACCCCCGGGAGTTTAGCGCGCTGTTCGAAGATAAAGCCGTCGCAGAGAGACCCACCGTGTATATCTGTGCTCAGGACCGCTTATTAGCCGGTCATCACGAGGGACATGAACGCCTACTTGTGCTGGTCAATGCGCCGGCTACGGGCGACCTCAGCACATGGACTCGAGAGCAGATGTCCCAAATTACCGCGCGAACAGAGGCCATTCTCGCCGACTGTGGACTCAAAATGTCACTGAGCTCGGCAACTTGCCGTATGGCCAACCCACAAGACTTCGCGAGCCGATTTCCCGGAAGTGGTGGCTCCCTCTACGGACAAGCCACCCATGGGCTCTTTTCCAGCTTTACGCGACCCAGCTCACGCACAAAAATTCCTGGGCTCTACATGGCCGGTGGCTCTGTTCACCCCGGGCCTGGCGTACCTATGGCAACCTTATCTGGCCGACTCGCGGCACAAGCGCTGCTAAAGCAAGACCAAGGGCCCAATAAACTGATCAAGCTGTTACTCCGATTCGCCCCAAAACCGGGTTAACGCCATAAAGGTCTCTTCCGGCCGTTCCCAATGCGGTAAGCCGCAGGTAGGGACAATCGTCTGCGCACTGATAAGATCATTACTGCGCAGTAAATCCGGCACACACTCAAAGCCAATATTGGGGTCTTGATCATATAACAGCAGGGTCGGCACCTTTAGCGGCTGATACAGCAGCACGAGCGCATCGGTGGTGAAAAGCTGCATGGTCAAGAAGGCGAAGGGCGCACGAGCTGCGTCAGGTTCTCGAGTTGTTGCAACCGCGTAATCAACCATAGCTTTTGGAACGGGGCCATAAAATGCTTTATTCAAAAAATATTGAATGCTGCGCCGCGTGACTAAAGCTCGCCACAGCCCCCTGCTCAACCAACCAATATTGAGAATACGATTGATCCTTGCACCCACCTCGGCAGAGGGCGGCTGACGGCGACCCAAGCCTGTTGGCGAAATTAAAGTCAGTGAGTGAATCTCGGCGCCATTGTCACGTAGCGCACGGGCCGTAAATTCGCTGGCCAAAGACAGCGCGATGACATCGGGCGCAAGTCCATCGACTTGCTGCAAAAAGTCGCTGATCACTTGCGCATAAAAGTTGGGTGAGTAAGGTAAGTCACCTCGCTGAGACTGACCGAAGCCGGGCAAATCTGGTGCGTAAACCACACGGGAATCCGCGAACCGCTCAAATAGCGGTTTCATTTCCATAGCGCTCGGTGCCGCGTTAATGCTGTGCAACAAAATCAGTGGGCGAGTATTGCCATCAGGATTGTCCGGTTGAGAGCGATAGCAGCGCAGTTGTGTACCGCCAGCAACGGTAAAGGTACAAATCTCGGCAGCAACCGCCTTCCCTAAACCCATAAATTTCTCCCCCACATCGGCAATAATGTGCGCCCATTGTTACACTTTTCGCGTTAATTGTGGTTTACACTTATAAGACTAAGTTTCAGAACGGAAAACTCGGATGGCAGCACCGTACCCCTTCACGGCTATTGTGGCCCAACAAGATATGAAATTGGCACTACTTATCGCCGCGGTCGACCAGGGTGTCGGTGGCGTTCTGATCATGGGTGACCGTGGCACGGGGAAGTCCACCGCGATAAGAGCACTGGCCGCGCTTCTGCCCAAGATTCCTGTCGTCGCGAACTGCGCCTACAACTGTGACCCCGAACGCGCAACAGCGGGGCACTGTGAGAGCTGCCAACAAGAGAAAGCAGCAGCACCAAAAAAGACGACCACCGTCAGCATACCTGTGGTCGATCTGCCATTGGGGGCAACAGAAGATCGGGTCATTGGCGCACTGGATATTGAGCGCGCCCTGCATGCCGGTGAGAAAGCTTTTGAGCCTGGATTATTGGCGCGGGCTCATCGTGGATTTTTGTACATCGATGAAGTCAATCTGTTGGAAGATCATATTGTTGACGCGCTGCTTGACGTTGCGGCTTCCGGCGAAAACGTTGTTGAACGTGAGGGGCTGAGCATTCGCCATCCGGCTCGCTTTGTTCTCGTTGGCAGTGGCAACCCCGAGGAAGGCGAGCTAAGACCTCAGCTGCTCGATCGATTTGGACTGTCAGTTGATGTAGCGACCCCTCAGGACGTGGCATCCAGAGTCGAAATCATTCGGCAACGGGATCGCTACGAGCAAGACCCCGACAGCTTTATTAAGCAATGGCGGCGCAAAGAGTCTGCGCAACGACGTCGTATAGAGCAAGCGAGGCTTCAGGTGGCCTTAGTCAGCACTCCTGATGAGGTGCTCGAATTTGCCGCCTCACTGTGCCTGCAGCTGGGTACTGACGGATTGCGCGGTGAGTTAACACTGTTACGCGCGGGACGCGCCCTAGCCGCGTTGAATAAAAAAGACATTATCACCTGCGATGATATTCGCAGCGTCGCACCCATGGTGCTGCGGCACCGGTTACGCCGCGATCCGCTGGACGAATCAGGTAGTGACAGTCGTATTGCACGCGTGCTGGAGTCCATGGAAGCGTCATGATGCCTTCTTCAGCGTCCAGCCAATGGGCACTGGCCGAAGCGGCACTGGCTGCATTTTCAGTCGCACCTCATGCCCTTGGCGGTATATGGGTTCGCAGCCCGCCGGGGCCCGTGAGAACACTATTCCTTGAGCTGGCTGAAGACTGGCAGCTCAGCACTATTGCGAAGCGAATTCCTTTGCATGCCCAAGAGTCTCGCCTGCTGGGCGGCATCGAATTGACGCAAACGCTCGCTACTGGAAAGTTGCATTGGGAGAGTGGGCTTCTAGCCCAGAGCCACGGTGGCGTAGTGACATTAACCATGGCTGAACGTGTGCAGCGACAAACGATTGCCCATTTATGCAGCGCCTTAGATGCGGGCAGCCTGACGTTAGCCCGTGAAGGTTTGAGCCAAACCGTTCCCGCGGCTTTTGGTATTATCGCTTTGGACGAAGGCCTTGAAGGAGAGCAACCTCAGACAGCCCTGACAGAACGTTTGGGATTGCGCGTTGACCTGGGGAATCTGAGCATTCACGACGCACTATCGAGCGATATGGACAGTGCGAATCTGCGTAACGCCCAGGCACGCTGGGCAGCAGTAACCCTCGATGACGCTCTCGTCGAAGCGTTAGCCGCCACCACACTCGCCTTAGGCATTGATTCGCCTCGAGCTATGGTGCTAACCGCCAGACTGATCAAAATTCTAGCGGCGCTAGAAGGCCGTAGTGAAGCCATCGACGCCGATTTGGAGCGTGCCGTTGTCATGGCTCTGGCACATAGGTCAACGCGATTACCCGAACTGCCCCCGGAAAATGCTGACGAAGAGGCAAGGGAGCCCGAGCCTCAGGACGAGCAAACAGAAGAAACCGAGTCACCCGATAATCAAGAGCAACCCGAAATCACCCCACCATTAGATGCGGTCATTGAAGCGGCAATAGCCCATATCCCCCCCGGATTACTCGCCTCGCTTCGCCAGGGCCATCAACCACGAGGCAAAAGTTCGAGTGGTGGCAAATCGGGCACCCAACAGCGACATAAGCAGCGTGGGCGTCCGGTGGGGACTGAGGCTGGCGATCCCCGCAGAGGATCCCGACTTAATTTAATGGCCACCTTAAGAGCAGCCGCACCCTGGCAAACCCTCCGTCGTCAGCAGGCGGCTGCGGACCGCCAAGGGCAATTACAGATCAAACCTTCAGACTTTAGAACGACCCGTTTCCGACATCGCCGCGAGAGCACCACCCTCTTCGTGGTCGACGCATCGGGGTCTGCAGCCATGCACCGAATGGCCGAAGCCAAAGGCGCCGTCGAACTCCTGTTAGCCGACTGTTACAGCCGTCGTGACAGTGTTGCCTTGATTGCATTTCGAGGAGATAAAGCCGAGCTTTTACTGCCTCCAACTCGGTCTCTTGTTCGCGCCAAAAAAGCCTTGGCGGCCCTTCCCGGCGGCGGAGGCACGCCACTCGCGCACGCCGTTGAGCTCACAACCTTGCTGTCGGAGCAAATCTTACGTGATGGCGCCACACCGACCGCGGTCTTTCTAACCGACGGCGTGGCCAATATTGCGCGAGATGGCACGCCTGGCAGGCAGCGCGCAAAAGAGGAGGCAATGACGGCAGCAAAGCACTTCCGAGCATTAAATAGCCGAGCTCTGGTCATCGATGCTTCGCCTCGGGCACAACAGAAAGCGCGAGAATTAGCCGATGCCTTAGGCGGACAGTATTTAGCGATGCCACAGGCTGATGCCGCGGGCATGCGCAATATTGGGCGATCGGCAGAGGCCGTCAATTGAACTTCAGTGATCTACCAAAATTTTGGCCCAACCGCGAGTTCAGCCAGTTTATCCATGTTGACGGCATCGACTGGCACGTTCAAACCCGGGGATCGGGGCCTGCGATGCTCATGATTCACGGCACAGGTGCGTCGGCACACAGCTGGGCCGCCCTGGCAGAAAAACTGTCCGATCGATTTACGCTCATCATGCCTGATCTGCCCGGCCAGGGATTTAGCAGCCCACTGCCGGCTGAAGAGATCTGCATAGAGGGCTTCGCCCGTCGCCTTCAAGGACTGCTTGCTGCGCTTGGCGTGCGCCCAAAACTGTTGGTGGGCCACTCCGCTGGGGCCGTTATTGCAACCCACCTGACGCTTCATGCACAGTTTGCACCCGCTGCGGTGATCTCACTCAATGGTGCCTTCCTCCCCTTTGGCTCTGCAGCAGCGCCAGTATTTAATCGGCTGGCGCAATGGTTGTCTAAATCTCGCCTGCTCGCCTACATAACGGCGGCCCATGGCATGTTTAATCGACCCGTAAGAAATATGCTGGTTGAGACAGGCTCCAACCCCAGCACCCAAATGATGCAATGTTATCGGGAGCTGATCTCACGACCGGACCATGTGACGGGGACTTTAAAAATGATGGCGGGCTGGGACCTTGGCGATCAGCGGCAGCTTTTACCCAGCCTCCGGACCCCGTTACATCTGATTGCCTGCAACAATGATCGCACCGTCTCGCCCTGGCAATCTGAGCGTCTTTCCGAGTTCGTTGCGTGCTCCAAACTATACAAAATTCCTGATCTAGGACACTTGGGGCATGAAGAGGACCCCGCGCCCTTTGCCGACATTATTCAGGCCACCCTATAGGCCTTAAGCTGACTCTATTCACTGGCGTCATGGACTGATAGACTGTCAGTATAGCTTGACACTAAGAGCGTCTAAAATAATGAACACTCAACTCGACCTGACAAAGCTTGGAACCCAAAATTTCGGCTCCCTTGATGAGCGCCCCCATGCCATTGTCATCGGTAGCGGATTTGGTGGACTGGCTGCTGCAGTCAGGCTTGGCGCTAGAGGTTACCGCGTTACTGTTCTTGAAAAGCTCGACGCCCCCGGTGGACGTGCCTATGTTTATCACCAAGATGGCTTCACCTTTGACGCCGGCCCAACGATCATCACCGCCCCCTTTCTGCTCGAGGAACTGTGGGGACTTTGTGGCCGTAATCTCAGCGATGATGTTGACCTTCGTCCGATGGACCCCTTCTTCAGAATTCGCTTCGACGATGGCCGAAAATTTGACTACTCAGGCGATCGCGAACGCAACATTGAACAGATAAAAACCTTCAACGAAGCCGACGCCGAGGGTTACCTCAAATACCTAGACGCCAGCGAGCAGCGTTACCGCGTGGGTTTCGAACGCCTTGGATTTAAATCATTCGACAGCCTATGGCAGCTCATTCGATTTCTGCCGCAGCTCATTCGATTACGTAGCGACAGAAGCGTTTATAGCCTAGTTTCCAGCTACATCAAGGACCCTTATTTACGTCAGGTCATGAGCTTTCACCCGCTGCTAATAGGCGGCAACCCCTTTTCGGTGACGGGTATTTACTCACTTATCTCCCACTTGGAGCAGAGCTTCGGCGTATGGTCGGCCATGGGCGGCACAGGCCGCTTGGTCGATGGCTTCGTGTCGCTGATCGAGGGGCAAGGCAATCATATTTTCTACAATACTGAAGTCGCACAGATCGATACCCAGGGGCGTCAGGTAACGGGCGTCACCCTTAAAGATGGCACCAAAATAGACGCCGACATCGTGGTATCCAATGCTGATTCGGCCTGGACTTATCGTCACCTGCTGCCCGCAAACAAGCGCAAGCGCTGGACCAACAAAAGACTCGATAAGGCCGCCTACTCCAATGGCCTGTTTGTCTGGTATTTTGGTACCCAGGGTCGCTATGAAGATGTGCCTCACCACTCCGTATTATTAGGGCCTCGCTATGAAGGCCTACTCAAAGATATTTTCAAACATAAAATCTTGAGCGAAGACTTTAGCCTGTACTTACACCGGC
>QXYP01000275.1 GCA_009886815.1 Halieaceae bacterium | reverse complement strand
CGGGGGCAGGCTGCCCTTAATCTTGCCTGGTAGCGCTGACATTTAAGCCGCTCCTCAAGTATCCTAGGCCTCTGCGTGTAACAGGCAATGGATTATGAGCAAGTTCTGGAGTTCGGTGGTCGGCGAACTGAAACCCTACACTCCGGGTGAGCAGCCCAAGGTATCTGGTTTGATAAAGCTGAATACCAATGAGCATTGTCTGCCGCCCTCTGAGAACGCAATGGCGATACTGGGCGACGTGAGCCCTGATTCATTACGACGTTACCCTGACCCAGAAAGCACTGTCTTACGCTCTGCTATTGCCCGATCCGAAGGGTTGTCGGTATCTCAGGTCTTTGTGGGGAACGGCTCTGATGAGGTTTTAGCCCACATTTTCCAGGGACTCCTCTCAAGTAGCGAACTGCTCATAACTCCTGACATAACCTATAGTTTTTATCCGGTATGGGCTGCACTTTATGGTTTGCGGTTACAAACAGAAGCTCTGCAAACGGACTTTTCTATTGATGTGAACCGACTTTCGGCGCAGGAGGGTTCTATCCTGCTGGCCAACCCCAATGCGCCTACGGGAAGGGCATTAGATTTAGTTGACATAAAACGTTTGGTCGACAGTAATCCAGATCGCCTTGTCGTTATTGATGAGGCTTACTACGGTTTTGGTGCTGAATCGGCAGCGTCTCTTATAGCAACAGCCGAAAACCTAATGGTCACTCGAAGTCTTTCCAAGTCCCATGCATTGGCTGGTCTGCGGGTGGGGTATGCGCTGGGCTCTGCAGCCTTGATTGAAGGGCTAATTCGGGTCAAGGACAGCTTCAACAGTTACCCCTTAGATGCGATTGCACAGCGAGTAGGGGCTGCGGCTATTGAAGATACTCAATGGTTGAGACATAGCAGTCAGGTGGTGAAAGACAATCGAGGGAAGCTCTCCGAGTCCTTAACGAACTTGGGCTTCGAGGTGTGCCCAAGTTTAGCGAACTTTATTTTTGTAAAGCACCCAGATCATGAGGGACGTGTTTTATTTGAGCACCTCAGAGAAAACAATATTCTGGTGAGACGTTGGGATAAGAAAGCAATCGCCAGTTATTTGCGTATAACGGTTGGCACGGAGGCTGAGTGCGCGGCGCTGGTTCGGTGTCTCGCGGATTATTGCGCGGCTTAGGTTGTTCGCAAACCTAGGTCGCGCGCAATATAACGCTGCCGATCGAGTAGCCCGCACCGAATGAGCAGAGCACGCCTAAATCGCCGGCCGTCAGGTCGTCTCTATTTAGGTGAAACGCAATGATTGAACCCGCGGATGACGTATTGGCATAGGTGTCAAGAATGGTTGGTGATTCTTGTTCTGTAGGATCGCGGCCCAACACCCGCCGGGCGATCAAGTCGTTCATGTTGCGATTTGCTTGATGCAGCCATAAGCGACTCAATTGTTCGGGCTGTAGATCCAGATCTGCTAACTGCGTATTAATTTGTTGCGCAACGGCCGGGCAAACCTCTTTGAAAACCTTACGGCCCTCCTGCACAAAGAGCTTATCGACCGTGCCAACGCCGCGCTCATCCGTGCGATTCATGAAGCCAAAATTATTGCGAATATTGTTTGAAAATATGGTCTGCAAGCGAGTATCAACAATCTCAAAGTTCGAGCTTGATTGCGCCACATCCTTTGCTTCAATAATGACCGCGGTCGCGACGTCACCAAAAATGAAGTGGGCATCTCGATCCCGGAAATTCAGGTGTCCGGTACAGATTTCAGGGTTAACCATTAAAATTCTTTGGGACGAACCCGCACGAATTGAATCTCTAGCCTGCGCAATGCCAAAGGTTGCAGAGGAGCAGGCCACATTCATATCAAAGGCGAAGCCTTTTGCTCCCAGTGCGTCTTGTATCTCTACGGCTATGGCAGGGTAGGCGCGCTGCATGTTGGAGGCGGCAACGATCACAGCGTCTAAATCCGAACCCTCGAGACCAGCAGCGTTGAGAGCTTGCTGCGCCGCCTTGACGCCAATTTCGGCCATGACTGAGAGTTCGCTGTTGGGGCGTTCAGCCACTTGGGGTGTCATTCGGTGTGGATCAATAATCCCTGATTTATTGAGCACAAAACGGGACTTGATGCCGGAGGCCTTTTCAATGAACGCTGCCGATGAATGGGTGCGGGCCTCAAGCTCGCCCTTGGCGATGGCCTCGGCATTTTCTGCGTTAAATAAATCGACCCAGGCATTAAATGCGGTTACCAATTCGTCGTTGCTGACGGACTCCTCAGGTGTGAAAAGCCCTGTACCGCTAATCACTGCATCGGTCTGCTTCATTTCAACCCCTGTGCCAATTGATAGCTCGCCAGCGGTTTAGCGCTTATCCAGTGGCATGTAATCACGCTGTTGGTAACCGGTATACAGCTGTCTAGGACGACCGATTCGATAGCTTCCCGAGATCATTTCATTCCAGTGTGCAATCCAGCCCACGGTGCGTCCAATGGCAAATATTACAGTGAACATTGACGTAGGTATGCCCAAGGCCTTCAAAATGATTCCCGAGTAGAAATCGACGTTTGGATACAGTTTTTTCTCAATAAAATAGGGGTCTTGTAGTGCTATTTCTTCAAGTCGCTTCGCAATTTCGAGCATTTCGTCGTGAATGCCTAACTCAGCTAAAACCTCATCGGCGGCTTGCTTCATCACTTTGGCCCGGGGGTCAAAGTTCTTGTAGACGCGGTGTCCAAAGCCCATAAGCCTGAAGGGGTCGTTTTTATCTTTGGCTTTGGCAATAAATTTATCAATATTGTCGACACTGCCAATTTCTTCCAACATTTTCACGACGGCTTCGTTAGCGCCACCGTGTGAGGGGCCCCAAAGTGCGGCAATGCCCGCGGCAATGCAGGCAAACGGGTTCGCCTGTGAGGAGCCAGCCAGTCGCACCGTCGATGTTGAGGCGTTTTGTTCGTGGTCAGCGTGCAACAGAAAGATACGATCAATTGCCCGAGCAATGGTGGGTGAGATTTTGCTCGGCTCGCAGGGAACGCCAAACATCATATGTAAAAAGTTAGTGGCATAGTCCATGCTGTTGTCGGGGTACATAAAGGGCTGACCAATGCTGAACTTGTAACTCATTGCGGCAATGGTCGGCATCTTCGCAATCAGGCGATAGGCCGCAACCTTCCGATGGTAGGGGTCGGAAATGTCTGTTGAGTCGTGGTAGAACGCCGATAGGGCGCCCACAACGCCGCACATAATCGCCATGGGGTGAGCATCTCGGCGGAAACCATTGAAAAAAGTGCGTATTTGCTCGTGAACCATGGTGTGCTGATGCATTGTGGTGACAAAGTCGTCCCGCTCAGCGGCAGAAGGAAGCTCTCCGTAAAGCAGCAGGTAGCACGTTTCTAGATAATTACTTTCTTTGGCCAGCTGCTCAATGGGGTAGCCTCTGTGGAGCAAGATGCCTTTCTCGCCGTCGATGAAAGTGATTTTTGATTCGCAGGCCGCAGTCGAGGTAAAGCCGGGGTCGTAGGTGAAAAGTCCGTTGCCAGTAAGACTCCCAACACCAACAACATCTGGGCCTAGCTCGGCTTGAAAAACCGGCAGATCAATGGTGTCAACGGATCCATTTCCGTGATCTATCGACAATGTGGCTTTTTTATCACTCATCAGTAATTCCTGGGACAGCGGTTGCGGGAAGCGCCAAACTATATGCCGCGCTCAGAGAAAGTCAATTTAGATTGCAAACAGTAGAGTTATTTGAAACGGTTTGAAACATAAAATTGTCAGCGGTGTGACGTAAGCATATAATGTGCCGCGGCGTTTTATGCCTTCAACTCGTTAACGCAAGGAGCCACCCTTTGAAACCTATGGTCAGCAAGGACAAGCGTCCGGTTAATCTGGATATTGGCTCCATGCAGTTGCCTATCACGGCTTATGTTTCTATTGCACACCGCTTGTCTGGCGTGTTTTTGTTTTTGGTGAGTGGCCTCTTGGTCTGGGCCCTAGACACAAGTCTTCGCTCGGAGGAGGGGTTCAATAGTGTGGCATCGACGCTCACAATGCCCCTCAGCAAAGCGATTCTTTGGCTGATAGCCTCGGCGCTGAGTTATCACGCCTTGTCGGGGGTCAAGCACATCATCATGGACTTCGGCATCGGCGAAACGCTGAAGGGTGGGGTCACTGGGGCACGTATCGTGATTGCGCTAGCGGGTGCTTTAGCCGTTTTATGGGGTGTGGTCATATGGTAACTCAGGTCACTAGCTTTAGCCGTTCGGGCTTGTCCGATTGGTTAATACAACGGGTTACGAGCCTAATTTTGCTCGCCTATTTCATTTGTCTCGCTGGAATTTTGCTTGGGGGTGTTGATTACACTGCCTGGAAAGCTATGCACGAAACAACGGCCATGCGGATTTTTACCCTACTTGCAGCAATGTCCCTGGCGGCACATGCCTGGATTGGGCTCTGGGCGGTGTACACAGACTATCTTACCGAGCGAATGTTAGGGCCTCGCGGCCACTTTGTTCGCAGATTTTGCCAGCTGGGAACCGTCCTTGCGCTGGTGATTTATCTGCTTTGGGTCATACAAATTCTATGGGGATGATGTTTTCTTGCTTGGATTTGGCAAGATTTGCGCTATAACCCCGCCTGACTGAGCGATTGGAGCTGAGAATGCGAACTATTTCTTTTGATGGAGTGATTGTAGGTGGCGGAGGTGCCGGCATGCGTGCGGCGTTGCAGCTTTCCCAGTCTGGCTACAAAACAGCCGTTATTTCTAAGGTATTTCCTACACGCTCTCATACGGTCTCTGCGCAAGGGGGTATTACCTGCGCGATTGCGAGCTCCGACCCCAACGATGATTGGCGCTGGCACATGTATGACACCGTTAAGGGGTCTGATTACATCGGTGACCAAGACGCCATTGAATATATGTGCTCTGTGGGGCCAGAAGCCATTTTTGAACTTGAACATATGGGTCTGCCTTTTTCTCGCACCGAAGAAGGCCGGATCTATCAGCGCCCGTTCGGTGGCCAGTCCAAGGACTACGGTAAGGGTGGTCAGGCTGCAAGAACTTGCGCTGCGGCTGATCGGACGGGGCATGCTCTGCTGCATACGCTATATCAGAATAACGTGAAAAACGAGACGGTCTTTTTCAATGAGTGGTTTGCGGTAGATCTTGTTAAGAATCAAGACGGTGCAGTAACCGGGGTCATAGCTATTTGCATCGAGACTGGAGAGACAGTTTTCGTGAAATCGAAGGCGACTGTCTTTGCTACAGGCGGTGCAGGGCGTATCTATGCCTCCACAACGAATGCTCATATCAACACCGGGGATGGCATTGGTATGGGTCTGCGTGCAGGTGTTCCTGTACAGGACATGGAAATGTGGCAGTTTCACCCGACGGGCATCTACGGCGCTGGAACCTTGGTGACCGAAGGTTGCAGGGGCGAGGGCGGTTACCTAGTGAATAAAGATGGCGAGCGGTTCATGGAGCGCTATGCGCCCAACGCAAAAGACCTCGCGGGTCGAGATGTTGTCGCAAGGTCCATGGTGTTGGAAATTCTAGAAGGTCGCGGTTGTGGTGAACACGGTGACCACGTGAAGTTAAAATTAGACCATTTGGGTGAAGATGTTCTGGAGTCGCGGTTGCCTGGCATTTGCGAGCTGAGTCGAACTTTTGCCCATGTCGACCCTGTGAAGGAGCCCATTCCCGTAGTGCCAACTTGCCATTACATGATGGGTGGTATTCCTACGAATGTGAACGGGCAGGCCATTACGGTCGATGCTCAGGGCAATGATCACATTATTCCCGGGCTTTACGCTTGCGGAGAAGTGGCCTGCGTTTCAGTACACGGAGCTAACCGTCTGGGTGGCAATTCGCTGCTCGATCTCGTCGTTTTTGGTCGTGCTTCTGGCCTCTTCATTGAGAGTGCTCTGCGCGATGGCATTGAACTGCGAGAATCGACGCAGAGCGACATTGATGTTGCCGGCGAACGCTTACGACACCTTAATGGGAGTCAAGGCGGAGAGAACGTCGCTGACTTACGTCGTGAATTGCAGAATGTTATGCAGAACCATTTTGGTGTGTTCCGCCGCGGTGATTACATGCAAGAAGGTATCACCAAGCTGGCAGACCTTCGCGGCCGTGTCGAAAACGTCGCTCTAGATGACAAGTCTGATGCATTTAACACAGCGCGTATCGAAGCCCTCGAGTTGCAAAACTTGTTTGAGGTCGCCGAAGCCACAGCAGTTGTTGCCGAAGCCCGGAATGAAAGCCGCGGAGCCCATGCTCGAGAGGACTTCACTGAGCGTGACGATGAAAATTGGCTGTGCCATTCGGTTTATCACAGTGAAGGTAAGAAGGTCAGCAAGCGTGGTGTGAACTTCACGCCGAGCACCGTTGAGACCTTCCAACCTCAAATTCGCTCTTACTAGTTATTTGACTTGGGAGATTTAGCCATGTTGCAGGTCAGTATTTATCGTTACAACCCTGAAGTAGACAGTGCGCCGCATATGCAGGACTTCGAGTTTGATACTGAGGGTAAAGATTTGATGGTTTTGGATGTGCTTGAAGCCATCAAAGCCGGGCATGATAGTAGTGTCACCTATCGCCGCAGTTGTCGTGAGGGGGTTTGTGGCTCGGACGGACTCAACATAAACGGGAAAAACGGCCTCGCTTGTATTACCCCTCTCTCTGAGACTGTGAAGAACGATAAACTTGTTGTACGGCCATTGCCGGGCTTACCCGTGATAAGAGATCTGGTTGTCGATATGAGTCTGTTCTACGCGCAGTATGAAAAGATCCAGCCGTTTTTAAAGAACAACACGCCTGCTCCAGCCATTGAACGCCTGCAGTCTCCGGAAGATCGGTCTCAGCTTGACGGCCTCTACGAATGCATACTTTGCGCCTGTTGTTCTACCAGTTGCCCATCCTTTTGGTGGAACCCGGATCGATTTATTGGGCCTGCCGGTCTGCTTCAGGCGTACCGGTTTTTGGCCGACAGTCGCGATACCGCCACAGATGAGCGGTTATCCGGCCTTGATGATCCTTTCAGCGTATTCCGGTGTCATGGTATTCAGAATTGCGTCAATGTTTGCCCTAAAGGCTTA
>QXYP01000274.1 GCA_009886815.1 Halieaceae bacterium | reverse complement strand
AACCGCCTGTGGACAGCGCCGCATAGCCAGATACAGCCGCCCAATGCGGCGCTGCACGCCCAGCAGCATGCCCACCGAGCGCTCGTTAAAACCCCAGCCACCGTCGACCAGATCAAGACCCGAGCAGAAATGTTTACCCGCGCCTTCCAGAACCACAACGCGGATGTCGTCTCTGCCCATCAGATCACTGAAGATTTCAAAAAGCGCATCGACCATGGCCCCGCTGAATGCATTGCCTACCTCGGGTCGATTCAGTGTAAGTGTCATTTGGGCGCCCTGCTCATTGATAAGCACGGGACTGTCGGTGGCGGCTGACATGGGATCTCCTGAGGGTTTACTACGTTGAAAGACTGCCAACCCTACCACCAGCAAACTGTCGGATCACCCAAAATCCAGCGGTAGGCCTTGCTGTGAGTCCGTTAGCAGCATGTCACTAAGCCTAGACGCCGGGCCAATGATCGCTGTTTTTCTGTGGCGCTAGCCGAGTCAGCCTGTCGCAGCACTGGAGGCCTATCAAAAGGTATCAGAGTTCAGGACAAACAATGACGAACCATAGCCTCGTAGTAAGGCCACATCGACTCGGCCAGGGTTCTGGCAGACCCTTGCAACTCAGGCGTGTCTGCTTTTGGTTTTGCAAAGCCTTCTGACGCCCAAACCGACTGGTACCAGTGGCTGGCCCACACACCGTCAGTGTCCCGGGCCCCAGCAGGCCATGTGGTCATTTCACTCTCGCGCCAGGACACATCGAGAGCAGCACATAGGCTCTGTAATACGGCCGCCGGCGCTCGCAATACATCGGCACTGTCGATCACAAAGGGCCGCCTACCGGTGAGGCGGGTAATCGCCTCGTACAACTGCCACTGTCGAACAATGCCAATATCATCTGAGGTGACCGTGGGCATTTTGTTGAGATAAGAGGTAATCACCGCCGCCGGATCGCGAATCAGAAAGACGTGGCGCATGCCTACCGCCCAAGACAAATCGCAATCGGCTGGCATGTGATGGGTCATGTGTTTTTGGTAGTAAATAGGCGCGGGCTTGGCCAATGTAAGGTCTTCGATCACCGTTTCCCGCCGCGTGGATTGGGACTGCAAAACCGCTTCGCGACAGGGGTGATCCGCACCGGTTTCAGCTAGATAGCAGGCATAGAAGGGCTCATCGACAACGGCGCAATCAGTTCGGTTTTCCCAGGCGCGCATCATCGCCGTGGAAATATTGCGCGGCCCCGACCACATGGCAATACGAACGGTCACGGTTGGCTAGCCGGCTGCAGACCGGCGAACTTCTGCGCTAAGCAACTCGCCATAAAGGGCCTGCAACCGGTCTACCAAAGGTCCCCGCCTAGCCTCCCCTATTTGGCGACCGTCTATTTCAAAAACCGGCGTTAGCCCGGCAAAGGTACCGGTAACAAAGGCCTCGTCGGCACTGTAGGTCTGCATGACCGAAAAGTTCTTCTCAAAGACGGGAATACCGTTGGCCTTGCAAAGGTTGATGACATTGCGCCGGGTTATTCCATCGAGGCAGTAGTCACCGCTGGAGGTCCACACCTCGCCGTCTCGGACAATAAAAAAATGCGTAGAGTTACAGGTGGCCACATGACCGTGGGGGTCAAGCATGAGTGCCTCGTCATAGCCCGCCTTGGCGGCCTGAATACAACCAAAAATACAGTTCAGCTTGGAGTGGCTGTTGATACGTGGATCCTGCACATCGGCGTAACCACGCCGCACATAAACCGTATACAGACGAACTCCCCGATCATTGAGTGATGGGTCAGGAGATTTGTATTCTGGAATGATAACCACAGTCGGAGGGCTGATGGTCACAGCAGGATCCTGATAAGGCGTCGACTTGATGCCTCGGCTCACCATGAGTCGAATATGAACATGCTCGTCCATACCATTGGCAGTGAGGGTGTCGTATAGCCGTGCCGTCAGGTCAGCCTGGCTGAACCCCAAATCGAGATCTAACGCTTTGGCACCCTCCCAAAGGCGCTTTAGATGCTGCGCAAGAAAGGGGATGGTGCCGCCATGCACCCGCATGCCCTCCCAAATGCCATCGCCCAAAATGAAACCGCTATCAAATACGGAGACCACGGCTTTATCCCGGGGAAAAAGCTCACCGTTGATATTGATCAATATCGATGCATTGCGAGGGTCGGCCTCGAAACTGTGGGTGCTGTTACTCATATCTGCTCCAACAAAGACCAACACATTATTAGAGCACGTCCCTAACGTAAACCCACTCAAAACAGTGCGTCGACTATTTTTCAAAGACCTGTCGGCTTTCGCAGCAATCGATGGGTAAGGTCTCGTTATCAGGCGCTATTTATCAAATATTCACTCTGAGATCTGCACGACAATGCACCACTGTGTGGAAACTCACTGTGACCGCACCCCAAGATGCGGCGAAGCCGGACAAGAAGTCATACAACGCAACATGCCACTTGCGTTGCTGCTTGTCCCACCTCATGATTGGTCATATTCGTACACGACAACCCATTCCCAGCAGACAATCGCCAGTAACGACAGGAGTGCAGGGCTATGCAGACAAAGACAGAACAGCGCGCCAAGTTCCACCACATGAAGGACGGAACGGCAGAAGATTGGGCCATCATTGGGGGGGAGGCCGCGCAGCACGCCAAGGGGTTGTCGGCAAGGGTGATAAAGCACCTCGAGCTCTTAGAGGGTGATTGCGGCGGATTTCCGGTCGACCGTCTTACCCATTGTTTACAGACTGCAACACGGGCACACAAAGACGGCAAAGATGAAGAGTACGTGGTCTGTGCCCTGCTACATGACATTGGCGATACCTTAGGTCCTGCCAATCATGCCGACATTGCAGCCACCATTTTAGAGCCCTTTGTCAGTGCCGATAACGCTTGGATGGTGCGCCACCACGCCGAATTTCAGGGTTATTATTTCCTGCATCATTTAGGGCTTGACCGCAATATGCGTGACCAATATCGAGATCATCCCCTGTATGACTATACCCTCGAGTTCATCGACAAATACGATGCCCCCGCCTTCGACCCAGAGGCCGAGACATTGCCCCTCGCCTTCTTTGAACCCATGGTCGAACGGGTCTTTGCGAAGCCAAAAAAATCCATGTACATGGGCGAGAATAGTGGCATGTATGAGGTCGCTGAAGCCTAAGGCAGCCCGGTAAAGCGCGATGACCCGAGACGAGTTTCACCACGGAAAATTCGCGGCAAAATTCGTTTTGAGCACCGCAATACTCGTAAGCTGCATGGCATCGGGCAACGCCTATTCCTCCGGCGAAGAACCGTCGATGTCCAAGGCGCAAACCGCGAC
>QXYP01000273.1 GCA_009886815.1 Halieaceae bacterium | reverse complement strand
ATCATCGAAGGAGCCAGCTGATCATGAATGGTGCCGAATATCTTCTGTTTATTCTCATGCTTTCAATCTTTTTAGGTTTTGAGCTGATCAATAAGGTTCCCGCAACACTGCATACCCCGCTGATGTCAGGCGCCAATGCCGTTTCGGGCATTACGGCCGTTGGTGCGGTCGCTTTAGCCGGAACTGGTAAGGGTGATCTCGCACAATGGTTGGGTGCTGGCGCTGTTGCCCTAGCAAGTATCAACGTTGTGGGTGGTTATCTGGTAACCGACCGCATGCTGGGTTTCTTTAAGAAGCGGGAGAATTGATCATGGATACTTCGCTTGTGACGGGATTAGGTTACGTTGTTGCTTCAGGCCTGTTTATCTTTGGTCTGAAAATGTTGGGCTCACCGGCAACTGCACGCAGGGGCAATATGGTCTCTGCTGCCGGCATGCTGGTGGCGATTGTTGTCGCACTTCTAGACCAAGGAATCGTTGACTACACCTACATTGTGGGTGGCATGGTGGTGGGTGGACTGATTGGCGCTGTTGTTGCGCGTTCGGTCGCGATGACCTCGATGCCGGAGATGGTTGCCCTATTCAATGGCTTGGGGGGATCTGCATCACTGCTCGTGGGATGGGCTGCCCTGTCGCCTGATTCGGCAACCTTTACGCTGATAACCATTGTGCTCTCAATCTTAATCGGTGGCGTTACTCTGACGGGGTCGCTGATTGCTTACGGCAAACTGAGCGAGAAGCTGGGTAGTGGCCAAATTGTTTTTAGCGGACAGCAAATAGTCAATTCCCTCGTGGTGCTGGGTATTGTTGGCGGGGCTGCCCTGTTTGTGATGGACCCAACCAATACCGTTTATTTGTACACGGTGATTGGTTTAGCGCTTGTTTTCGGCATTATGGTGGTCATTCCCATCGGTGGTGCCGACATGCCGGTGGTGATTTCACTGCTTAACTCCTACTCGGGTTTGGCGGCCTGTGCCGCTGGCTTTGCAATTGATAACAACGTGCTCATTGTGGCCGGATCTTTGGTCGGTGCTTCTGGAATTATCTTGACCCAGATCATGTGTAAAGCCATGAACCGCTCGCTTTCCAATGTGCTGTTTTCAGGCTTCGCGAGCGTGTCCAACGAAGTCACTGAAATAGAGGGCGAAATTAAACCGATCAGTGCAGACGATGCCTACTACATACTCGAAGCAGCCAGCAGTGTGGCGATTGTTCCGGGTTACGGCATGGCGGTCGCACAGGCACAGCATGTTGTTAAAGAGCTGTCCAACCTGTTGGAGGCCAACGGGGCAGAGGTGGTGTTTGGCATTCACCCGGTCGCCGGACGTATGCCAGGTCACATGAACGTGTTGTTAGCTGAGGCCGACGTGCCCTACGATCAGCTGCTAGAAATGGACGAAGTGAATCCGCGGATGGATTCGGTGGATGTGGCGATTGTGATTGGCGCTAACGACGTGGTGAACCCTGCCGCGCGAGAGGTGGAGTCATCGCCCATTTACGGTATGCCAGTGATCAATGTTGCTGATGCGCGCACGGTGTTCGTGCTCAAGCGCTCCATGGCTTCAGGTTTTGCAGGCATCGAGAACCCGCTGTTTTACAAAGAAAATACGCGCATGCTCTTTGGTGATGCTAAAGAGAGTTTGGGTAAGCTGGTGTCAGAGCTTAGCAGCTAAAGGCTCAAAGACACGGCCCCCAAAAAGCCCGCAAACAAGCGGGCTTTTTTTTGCATGCTTATTGCGCCACTCCCCTAGGGCGGCTGCAACGATACTAGGGGTCTGGGCAGATTATCTGAACAATGGCTCTGGGGAACGGTATTAGCGGCTTTCCTGATCAAACTGCAGGCTCGCAAGCCGTGCATAAAGGGGAGACGTTGACAGTAGCTCGCTGTGAGTACCCGTCGCCACCACGCGTCCCTGATCTATCACAGCAATATTGTCGGCATTGATTATGGTTGAAAGCCGGTGGGCGATAATAATCGTCGTCCTGTCATGCATGATCTCTGACAGGGCCTGTTGTACATAAAATTCGCTTTCTGTATCCAAGGCGCTGGTGGCTTCATCGAGTAACAAGATTTCGGGATTCTTTAAAACGGCTCTGGCGATAGCAATCCGCTGGCGTTGCCCACCCGATAGCCGAACGCCCTGTGCACCTAGCGGGCTGTCATAGCCCTCGGGTAATTGTGAGATGAAGTCGTGGGCATAAGCCGTCTGTGCGGCCGACTGAATCTCAGCGTCGCTTGCATCCGGCTTACCGTAAGCAATGTTATACCGAACACTGCCGCTGAAAAGCACAGGGCTCTGAGGCACTAGGGCGGCCCGTTCGCGCCAAGCCGCAAGAGGAATTTGGCGCAGGTCGTATTCGCCGTAGCTGATCGAGCCCTGCTGTGGATCATAAAAGCGCTGCAACAGCTCGAAGAGCGTTGATTTTCCTGCTCCCGATTGTCCGACTAGGGCCAGAGATTTACCCGGGGGTATTGATAGCTCAAAGTCTGTGAGCGCGGGTTGGTCAGGTCGACTGGGGTAGGAAAATGTCACCTGCTTAAACGTAATCGGAGAGCGTTTGTCAGGATGTTCGGTGCCACTGTCAACAATGACACTGGTTTCATTGAGTAGTTCCATGAGCCGCTCCGCCGCCCCAGCAGCGCGCTGCAGATCCCCCCAGACTTCTGACAGTGTTGCAAAAGCCGCGCCTAAC
>QXYP01000272.1 GCA_009886815.1 Halieaceae bacterium | reverse complement strand
ACCCCGGACAGTCTGCGGGGCTGGGTTTAGGCGTAATTACCGATCCCGCCCAAACGGGCGTGATCTCATCGAAAGGGGCTTATTCCTGGGGCGGGGCCGCCAATACCAAGTTCTGGATAGACCCCAAAGAAGACCTCGTCGTTATTCTCATGACTCAGGTAATGGGGGCACCCTACGGCGATGCCCTGCGCTTTGATTTAAAGGTGGCGACCTACCAAGCCCTAACCCAGCTGGGCCCTTCGCCCTGAGGCTTAAGCCCGAAGCAGCGCCCTGTGCCGATACACCAGGGCGTACACCGCGGCGTAAATACCAATGACCAAAAGCCCTACCCACTCGATTTTGAACGGCGTAAATTGAAAAGACAGCACCAAAGCAAAAAGAATAAACCAGTTAAGCGCCACGTAGCGGCCAATACCCAAACGCTCCACCGTTAAACCCACATTTTGCGTGTACAACCGCGTCAGTGAGTCGAGGGAGTTCACAACAAACAGCACGCCCACGGCAATCATTGCCCAGCTCAAACCGCCGGCAACATTTAAGCCCTGCGTGAAGTAACCGTACAAAACCGCAAACCACAGAGCGATAGGAATAGAGGGCACGATTAATAGCGCCAGTAACAGTTGCCAAGCGGTCAGCCCGCCCACAAATCGCGACACGAATTGACCAATCATAATGCTCCAGGCAAACCACCAAAACAGATAAAACGCATGGTAGTCGTTGAGGGGCAACACGAAGCGATGAATCTGCCCAAAGTAGTCGCCCAAACCCGCGAGGGACTCGCCCAGTCCAGCAACACCCATATCTGAGGCCAAGAAAGCCCCGGCAATGAGCAGAAAAAACAAGGCGGTTGAAGTTAGGCTGAGGGCTTTAACAAAACGTAAATGGGTGCTCGACAGCACCGCCAATAAGACCACCAGCGCCACCCCGCCGAACCGGAGGCTATCTGAAATACCGGCAATGTAATCGGGGAGGTAGTGAAGGAATAAATAGCCGGTAAAAGCGCAGGTGCCAATAATGCAAAAGTTATTAGCCAGCTTAATCACAGGTATTTCAAACAATTTGAGTTTGGGCTCGACCACGCAAAAGTAGAAGGTCGTTAAAAAGTAAAATCCCCAAACTAGAAAACCCCAAAAACCGAACTCAAGGGCCAGGGGATTGGCGAAGGCGTACTCGGGATCAGCGGCAAAGGATTGAAAGTCGACTAGGGGAAACATGATCAGCCCCACGTCTAAGCCCGAGGTGAAAAGAATCGCCAAGAAAGTCACCAGAGGCACCGGCACACTGCCCTCAATCGGAAGGTTGCGATACCTGATCACCAAAAATAGCGAGGTCAGCGTTGTCACGATAATCGCTGTCGACAAGATGAAATTCATGGTCAATGACCTCTATTGAGTCGCAGGCGGCGGCCCCACTGCAACGGGACGCAGGGGTTGTCCCATGCGTTGCTGTGTTTGCCAGTCAGGCGCTTCCCAAACCCTAGCCTCCTGACGCTCGGGGGTTTTACCCCTGATCAAGTCGGCCGCACGCTCCGCCACCATAATGGTAGGCGCGTTGAGATTGCCGTTAGGAATGATCGGGAAGATTGACGAATCGACCACCCGCAAACCTTGCAAGCCTCGTACACGACACTGGGGATCCACCACGGCACCAAGATCGTCGGCGGCTCCCATGCGACAAGAGCACGATGGATGGTAGGCCGTTTCAACATTTTGCCGCGCCCAGGCATCAATCGCAGCGTCGTCAGCCAGATCAATGGCGGGTTGAATTTCTTCAGCACGATAGGCATCAAGGGCCGGCTGCTGCAGTATTTCACGGGTTAAACGCAGACAATTGCGCCAATCCTGGCGATCCTGCTCCGTCGCTAAATAATTAAACAATATCTCCGGGTCATCTCCGGCACCCGGCCCCGTTATTCGCACATGCCCGCGGCTCTCCGGCTTATTGGGGCCCACGTGCACCTGAAAGCCATGCCCGTCAAAGGCGGCGCGGCCATCGTAGCGAATGGCTGCGGGCATAAAATGATACTGAATGTCTGGGGCCGACAATCCAGCTCGAGAACGAATAAAACCACAGGACTCAAAATGATTCGTGGCGCCAAGACCCGACTTGGTCAGTATCCAACGCA
This sequence comes from Halieaceae bacterium, assembly GCA_009886815.1. GTDB lineage: Bacteria > Pseudomonadota > Gammaproteobacteria > Pseudomonadales > Halieaceae > Luminiphilus. The sequence continues at coordinate 3,584 of QXYP01000272.1, read as the reverse complement.
CCCCAATACGCAGCTTGGAAAACCAATCGAGGTGCCCATTGACCGTAATCGGTTGACGGCAGCGATACTGAAAATACACCTCGAGATGGTCTTGTAAATTTTCCCCCACCCCCGGCAGCTCGTGACGCACTTCGACACCGGCGGCCTTCAGTACAGCGGCCGGACCAATACCCGAGCGTTGCAGCAGAAGCGGCGAACCCACTGATCCCGCACTTACCACCACCTCACGTCGCGCAGACGCCGTGACAGTCTTGCCCTTGCTGCGATACTGCACCCCGGTGACACGATCGCCGGATAAAACGAGCCGCTCGACTTCGGCACGAGTCACGAGGGTTAAATTTGAGCGCTTACGCGCAGGTTTGAGATAGGCCAGATCGGTTGAGCAGCGCTCACCGTGGCGAACCGTCATGTGCATCGGGCCAAAACCTTCCTGGCGAAACCCGTTGTAATCTGGCGTGCTGCCGTAGCCGGCATCGCAACCCGCATCGACAAAGGCCTGATAAAGCGGATTGCGCATGCGGTTACCGTTGCAGGTATCGAGAGGCCCTTCGCCCCCGCGGTAGTCATCAGCTCCCGACATCCACCGCTCAGCTCGACGAAAATAAGGCAAGCAGTCAGCATAGCTCCAGCCCTCGGCACCCTGCTCGACCCAGCTGTCAAAATCTTGAGCGTGGCCCCGCACGTAAACCATGCCATTAATGGCCGAGGAACCGCCCAGCACTTTGCCCCGGGCGCAATCCATCTTGCGACCTTCAAGGCCCGGTTCTGCTGCGCCCCAGTAACCCCAGTTAAAGCGCGGCGTGCTCATGGGTATAGACAGTGCCGTGGGCATACGAATAAAAAGGCTTCTATCGTCCTTGCCGGCTTCGATCAGCAAGACCGAGTGCGCCCCATCTTCCGTCAGGCGATTGGCAAGCACACAACCCGCCGAACCGGCACCCACGATAATGTAGTCGAACTCACTCAATGCTTTAGTGCTCCTTTATAACGGTACTGGGATAACGGTACTGGGGTGCGAGCACGCCGCTGCCACTGCCAATATCAATGCCTCAATATCACAGTCATGCTCGCCTCACTTGGCAATGAGGCCAGCCACCGTGCCCCTTGGCAACCCACACCGGGTTGGCCAGTTTAGGCGGCGATCGCTTATGAGCTCAACATGGAATCGCATTATTCAATAAATGAACGGCCATCCAGGTGGGCTGCCACCGACGCGGGCAGGCTGATCTCCAGATGACGTGCAAGGGAGGGGTAAATATCGACGATAGCGGGTCGCTGGTAAAAACGCGGAGAGAGTCGATGACTGTTGGTCACCATCCAGGTTGTCCGTTCGCGTTCGCTCTGACCACCATGATCTCTCCCCGTGGCGACGTCTCGACCGTGATCAGTCGTGATTAAAATCAACCAATCTTCATCATGGCCAGCAGCTCGAGCCTGAACAGCCGACCAGACGGTGCCGACCAACTCATCCATGACCTCAACCGCCGCATCAAGCTCGGGGCTGTCCCCCCGGGCGTGACCAACATCGTCGGTGTACTGCAAATACACCCAGGACAAATCAGGCCCTGCCTGCTCGATCACCCGGGCCGCCTCGGCAGCGACATGGCGATCGATCGCCTGTATGTGACGATCTTGGGGGGCATGGGGAAAAAGCTGGGCGTCGGTCTCGAAGCCGTCGGCAACGAAATCGATCGTTACACTGCCCGCATTCGCCAGTCCGGCACCGAGCAGCACCGTTCTATTATCGGTCCAGGTTGAAAAAATCCCGGTCTGCAGCGGAGGCTCCACCGATTTGGCGAGACGAAATAGGTTCCAGTAGTCGTAATTGGGCGTTAGACCGGCGTTACCGTAAACGTTGTGCTTGTTTGCCCAAGTCCCGGTCACCAAACTCATGTACCCCGGTGCAGACACCGTGGGGGTCTCCGCAGGGCCGTTCAAAGGACCTCCTACTTCGGCGCGAGTATAGCCACCCACTTTGGCAATGGCATCGAGATTGGGAGTGACCACGCGCTCGATAACATCGGCTGGAATACCGTCGACAATCAGAAAAACTGCTTTGTTAGTCACCGCCGCTGTGTTGTTTGTCATCCCACTACCCGCCCCGGCAGCCGAAGCTGTGGTTACATTGAGGATCATTAGCGTCAGCGCCACTAAACAGTTTACGAGATAAAAGCTGGCGCTGGCGCCGTCAGTGGTAGGGGACCACGAGATAACGGTGGTCCTCGACAACCGGTCACCCAAAATACTGCACCTTATGGTCATGGCTAAATCTCCCTTGAGGGTTGAACCCCACTGCACTCAGCATCCCCTATCGCGAAGCTTCCACAGTAAGAAGCTGCCACAGTAAATAGCGCAACCGTCGCGTTAAGTCGCATCGCCTTTGCAGTAAGCATCAAGTGAGCACATTTTGCACGAGAAGTGCGCATAGGTGATGATGCCAAGAGTAGAACCGCACCAGAAATAGCATGGCGATAACCATTGGGAGCTCATGAACCTAACCCACTTACCCCTAATTGATTTGCAAGCCAGTGATGAGACAGTAAAGCCGGCTTTGGAAAGCGCTTTTAACAAGATTGGCTTTGCACTGATCACCGGGCACGGCATTGCAGCTCAGCAAATATCGGAGATGCGGGAGCTGCTTAAAACATACTTCAACCGTCCGCTCACCGAAAAATTGCACGAGTCCATCACCCCCGAAAATTATCGCGGCTATATCCCCCTGGGATTCTTTTCGGCGAACAGTAACAGCACCCTCACCGATCACTACGAGGGCTATAAGCTTCATTATGAAGTTGCTGCAGCCGACCCGATTATTGAGCAGTGTGACTTGTACGGCCCCAACCGCTGGCCCAGTGAGCCCGCCCACTTCAAAGACACGCTTTTAAGTTATTGGCAGGCCTGCGACCGGGTTAGCCATAGGCTACTGGGCCTAGTGGCACAAATCATGGGCGTCGATGAGCACCGGTTTTTGTCAATGTTTAACTCACCGCTCACCAATATGACCCTGCTGCACTATCCGTCGACGCCAGCTAAGCCACCCGAGGAGGTGGGCTATGGTATTCATCCCCACAAAGATACTGACGCCTTGACCCTACTGTTTCCTGATCCGGTTGGCGGGCTTTGGCTGCGTCCCCGTGAACAAGATAATTGGTTAGAAGTTGTCGCTGGGGAAGATACTCTGATTGTGAATATTGGCGACCTATTGGAGCTGTGGTCTGGGGGCTACTTTGTTTCAACACCCCATAAAGTCGTGAACCAGTCAGGGCAGGAGCGCTACAGCTTTCCATTTTTCACGGTGCCTAGGCACGATGTCAGCGTGGCACCTTTAATCACCCCTCAGGCGGGTTTCAATCGCGAGCCCGTGCCTGTGGGTTCGGTATCTCGAGAGGTGTGGCGCACCAATTGGCCGGATACCCAGCCGGGTGACCAAAATTTTGATTTAGGCACCCTCACTGACTAGGCCTGCACTTTGCGACAGAGCATCGGCACTGCAGAACAACACGGACATGAGCTACCGCCCCGATCACTGAGACAAGTGCGCGTCCTATTGGGGTGAGCGTGTTTGAGGTTTGGCTGCGACTCGA
>QXYP01000271.1:6789-7848 GCA_009886815.1 Halieaceae bacterium | reverse complement strand
AAAAGCGGCCTCAATGGGGTTTTTTACACGGGTCACTCCTGCAACAGCCCCCGCCGCCAGATTTTGCCCCAACATAATAGAGGCATCGAGTTCGTGTGTGCCCTCCCATGTAAGAACCGCCCCGTGTCCTGCATTAAAAAGCGGCGAATTCTCCATAAGCTGGATAACTTCACGAACGACATCTGAACCCGCAGCACCGCTTTGCAGCCGCTCATAGCCCTGATCTACTGCTTCATTAAGTATTTCAAGGTAAGCACGCTCTTGCTCACTGGTTATAGCGTTCCGAGTTAGCGTACCCGCCCCACCATGCAGGGCAATTGCCACCGGATTAGCGGTCGCCCAAGGTACATAGCTCAGTACAAAGACAAGCAATAGCTTTGGCAGGTCGGTCATCGCACTTATCTCCAGAACACAGCACCGGCAGAGCATGGCACGATCGAGCTGTGATGCAAAATGTTAACGAGACAATTGGGAAGCTCCACGATAACCTATATTCCAAATTCAGAGAGAGCATCTCCGGTGATCGCAAGAACTACGCTAGACCGCAGCGCCGCTATATTACTGCAACCGCATTTTTACTTTACTTGTGACGATGACTTTATGGACTTTGGCGACGGCAGTATTTACGTCGCTATGATGGCCGTGCTCGGCGCGTTACTCGCTGGCATTATGGGCAATACAAGCGGCCTAAGCGCCTCTTTGGGTTTAGTGCCCACACTCATTATCAGTCCGGTGATTGCCGTCGTAGCCGCTTTTATTATGGCGGGAATTATCCAAGTTTTGTGTCGCAGCTTAGGCAGTACCGGTCACTTCGGTGACAGCTTTCATATTTCGGCATCCGCAGCCGTTTTCATTCCCATCAGCCAATTACTGAGCGCTTTACCACTGTTGATACTGAGCATGGGCTGGACTTGGTGGGTTGTCTCTAGGGGTGTCATTTACCTACACCATGTTGAACCCAGAAAAGCAGAGATCGCTTTTGCATTGCTGTACGCAGGTCTATTTATTCTGGCGGCGGCCAATCACTAAACAACTTTCACCACCAACCCGCTTCTATAT
>QXYP01000271.1:2200-6779 GCA_009886815.1 Halieaceae bacterium | reverse complement strand
CGCCACAGAATCCAGGCAATCACGATTATTGCCCCGACCACCATTAAGTCTGCGCCAGTCATCGTTGGCTCCTGCAAAAAATATTCGCATCACTCATAAGTCGCATCAGTATCAGCACACAATAAAAAAACAGGCTTTCAGGAAGGTCACTCGAGGTTAGCCTTTGATGTGTTGGCCGCAGAACCAAAAATTCCTTTTGCCATTAGGGAGGTCTCCCCCTCCCTACGCTTTTGATAAATTTCAGCTCTAATGGCATGAACGCCAACATTCTCGACATCGGCCAGGGCCGCCATTTCAACCAAATGACATGCTAACCGAATGTCGGTATCGATATGTTCCAGCGCTCTTTGAGCCAGAGTTAGCGCACCCCCTGCAAGGTGAGCAACTTCAGCCGCCAAATGCGCATCTTGCGCAGGCTTTAAGTGGGCAGGATTACCGTCGTACCAGCCACCGTATAGCCGCCATATGTTCTGCACAACGAACTCCGGCTCATCATAAACCGGGGCCATCCAAGGTAAGTCCAAGGAGGCCTGAGGGATTTTTACCGCATGAATAATATCGTTCAACCGAGCCCCTTCATTCATCATTTGGAGCGTCTGTTTAACCAGTGACTCCAGTGCCTCGGCAACGCTGGTGAGCACATAATGAATACGTTTTTCGCCCGCTATTGGCAAGCCATGAGCGGGCAAAAACAGTTCTGGCCTCATGGCTGCCATATCGCGCAGTGCTTGCGCCCATTCTCGGGGATATCGCTGAGCTTTTTGCGGATTACCCGCATTGGGAAACGCCCAAATAAAAAAATCCCCGGCACAAATCGCTTTGTGTGAGGGCACCCAAGTCCAGGTATGGTCATCGGTTTCACCCCGAGCATGGTTAAGCTGAAACAGTGTTCCGCCTACCTCTAAGTCGAGGGTCGATTGATAGGTTTGATGGGGGTTGGGCGTGCCGCTGGGGAGAAAGTGACGGGCGCCTGCCAAGTCGTAGCCCCTACGCTTGAACTGGCCAAATTGGCGCTCATTGATGACGTGGTTATAACCATTGGTCAACCGGTAACGCTCAAAACGCAGGGCGACATTTTCATGGGCGACAACTGTCGCCGACGCCGAGTCTGCCATGAAGGCGCCAGCGCCGCCCACGTGATCAATATGGCCGTGGGTGAAAACCAGTGAATTAAATCGCGAGTCGCTCCAACCCCGGATTGCCTCAACACAGCGCTGCCCACCGTGTTCATTGGAGGTATCAAAAGTCACGAGGCCGTCATCGGTTTGGAACGCAATGCAATGAGAGAAGGCTTCAACCACCGCCAAACCGTCATTGATCTCAGATAATGTGTGATTAATTCGGTTTAATGGGCCCGCGCGATCAAGCTCAAGCCTGCCATCAATAACGTCAGCAGAGAGTGTTAGAAGATCAGCCATAAGGACTCCGTTGTGCGATTAATGTCAGTTGCGCGGTTGCGTTTAACAGCCATTCCCTAATGAGCGCTTTTATCAAACTGCAGTAACCTTGGCATACCTTAGGGCTCCTGACGAATTAAATAGGCTTATGACCCAACCCGAACTTTGCGGTAACGTATTGGCTGGCATCGAATGGCAAATAACTCATGTTTAGATGGCAAACGGTTGGGTTGGCGATTGTGTTCCTGTGGTTCATGGTTGGTGGGGTCACTCATTTCACCTCCCCTGAATTTTTCGTCAATATCATGCCCCCCTATGTCGGGTGGCATCTTGAAATTGTCTATATCAGCGGTATTTTGGAAATACTGGGCGCTCTAGGCATTTTGGTGCCAAAAACTCGCCAATGGGCGGGCAACTGTCTAATTCTTCTTACATTGGCAGTCACCCCAGCCAATATCCATATGTGGATGCATCCCGAGCTGTTTCCCGACGTCTCGGAAACGGCGCTCAGCGTAAGGTTGTTTGTTCAGGTGTTATTGCTGATCTGTATTGGGTGGTCTACCAGACCGTCCATTGATCAGGGTGAGACGGTGGGGGCCAACTGATATGGCTATATCAATAGAAACGAACACATCAAGTCCATTCGCGCCTCGGGTCATTCCCCAACCAATAACGCCTCAAAAATCATGATCGCAATAGAGAAGAACACGGTTTTGATGATTCCACTTTCGGGGTTTGCGGCACGCCCATGAACATCTCTGCAGACCAACCAGTAGGGCCTACTACCGAACTCGTCGCCCAGCTCTGGCAAGTAATTTCGGCAAACCTACCCAGAGATCTGACGTGGCCTGTCTTACTGATGACAACCCTGCTGGCCACAGGAATATGGCTTGCTCGAAGGGGTCACGGTGCTAAAAATGCCCATGGGTGTGAACAAAAATCCACGCTATGGCAATTCTTGCTACCTAAAGATATTTACACGCACGTATCCGCCCGGGTCGATATTGCCCTTTATGTATTTGAGCGAATACTCAGGCCCCTCTGGGTGGCACCCGTGTTAATAGTGCTGGCCCCTGCAATCGAGCAGTCCGTCATCGCCACAATGAATAACCTACTGGGACCTAGCCCCAGATTAGCCTCCACCCCCAGTTGGATGCTGCTGTACAGCTTGATCACCCTGCTCCTTTACGACGCCATTTTCTATCTCATTCATTATTGCGAGCATAAGATTCCAGCCCTGTGGGCCATTCACAAAATTCACCACAGCGCCGAAGTACTTACGCCTCTGACCCGTTATCGCGAACACGTTATAGAGGGGCCTATTTATGCCGTGGGGGCCGCAGTGGCTTACGGTCTTGCGGGCGGACTGTTTGGCTGGATTTTTGTCGAGGGTATTACGCAGGCCACGCTCTTTAATATTGGCTTCTTCTCACTCTTGTTTGGATTTAACGGGTCTTTTAGGCACTACCATGTAGCTTTTCACTATCCACCGTGGCTATCAAAGTGGCTGCACAGCCCCGTCATGCATCATGTTCATCACAGCTATCTACCACAGCACTGGGACAAAAATCTCGCGGCAGTGACCAGCATTTGGGATCGGCTGTTTGGAACGCTGTATATTCCTGAGAAGGATGAGACAACGCCCTGGGGACTGGGCCCCGAAACTCAGGGCAACTATCGAACATTCTTACAAAATACGCTGGGGCCCTTTAGAGATTGGCACGCAATGGCATTGGGGGCTGGCCAAGCCAAAAAACCGACCGAAGACTGAAGCGGGCACCCATCCGGTATTGCACATTCGCTGGGAAGGCTTAGCCTCGATCAACCCAAACACTATCGCGCTCAGATCAAGCTTCTTCGAGCACCGACAAATATTTGAATAGCGCACGAATGCGAGCCGACTGACGGAGATCTTTGTGGTGCAACACCCAAATATACCCCCAATGTGCCGCTGGCACATTGGGTAAGAGTAGGAGCTCTGGATCGTCGGCCGCCATCATAGATGGCAACACCGCTACCCCCAGCTGGTGCTTAACTGCCATGAGGCGCGGCATGAGACTATGAAAAAGATGCCGGCCCGACAAACCCAAGCTTCCTGCCGGTACAAGCTCACCCTGTGTATGGACCGGGGCGGATCCAATATAAGTTAACTCTCTGAGCCCTTTTGCCGCTTCAGTGAGCAAGTTTTTATGCACATAATATCCGATAGAAATAGGCATGAGCTTAATGCCGACAATATCTTTTGGGGGGCGCTTATCTTTGGGCATTCCTCTAATCGCAAGATCGGCCTCACGACGTGCCAGGTCCACGTGATCGTCACTGGCTGAAATGTCTAAATCAATACCCGGGTATCGCTGCGAAAAATTAGCGAGAGCATCGTATATAGGGTGCGCCGACCACAGGGGTAGTGAAACTTTGATCCCTCCGGTCAGTTGGGCATCCATGCCCACCAGACGGCGCTCAGCCTCGTTGAGTGTTTCCTCAACCCCTTGAGCTATCGGAAGCAGTTCAGCAGCTAGTGCCGTAGCTTGAAAACCATCGGGAGTACGATCGAAAAGCTTACCTGCAAGCGCCTCTTCCAGGCCATCAAGCCTGCGCATTACCGTGGTGTTGCTAACACCGAGTTGCGCAGCAGCTTTTCGAGTAGAGCCATATCGACTCAATGACAATAAGATTTTTAAGTCATCCCAATTCACTTCGACTGCTTATTTATCCTCACGCTATGCGTTGAGTATAGACCCGTCCTTGGCCATCAGCACAATGCCTGGTTCTGGCGCATCGTCACTCACACACTCAACAACCGTCTTCGCCTCACCAGCGGGGTAAACTTTGAGCGTCATCTTATGCTGGCCTTGATACTGCTTGGCTTTCACCATCCTCATCCGCACATCGTCTCCGTACAGGGCCTTCAGTTCTAGCTTACACATTGCAAGATGGTCGCTCTGGCTTTCCGCCGAAACCGATGTCGAGAAAAGTGACATGACGCCCAGAGTTATCAACACCAAAGCCGCCACAAGAGCCGCCATCGCTGGCTGAGTTACTGCACCTTTTGCTGTCTTCATTTTTGCCTCTCCCTTCAAGAGCACTAAGTGAAGCCAAGGAGACTACAGGAGCACTTATCGCAACGATATATATCTATGTGAAGCCATTCGGTGCATATTTGCAACACTTAAATAATAGCT
>QXYP01000271.1:0-2190 GCA_009886815.1 Halieaceae bacterium | reverse complement strand
GCGCGTTCACCCTCTTGCAGTGCACCTACTACGGTTGCGGGGTTTTCCTCATGGGTGGCCTCCCCAGCGAAAAAAATACGATCATCCGCCACGGGCCCCCTAAGATCGCGCCGCTTGTTGTTGCTGGCGGATAGGTAGGTATCCTGCACTGGGAAGGAGTAGACGCCGAGTGTGTAGGGTGCGCTTCCCCAGTCTTGGACTAAACCCTCTATGAAATTTGCAGAAGCTGCACCGGGCGCCTGGGGAAAAGTATTATCCAAATCCTGCAGAATGGCGTTAATGATGGTGGCGTCGCCAGCGCCGTCTTGCCCTGCAGCCCGTTCGCTAAGGGCTTTGGCGTTATCCCCCATGGGGTAACACATGAGCACGAAAGAGTTGGCGGCGGTTTTGTAGTTACTCGGTGCCCAGCAAGCCCCTGCCACACCCTCAGTAACCAACCAGCCCAAGGGTTCACTTTCAGTTTCCCACCAGGCGCTTCTAAAGCGCAGGGGGACCTTCATTCCGCTATCAATACCAATGGCATTGTAGGCCCGTACCGTTGTCTCGGGTAAATCGGGAATAAAGTCGATGGCTTCAGCCTGCAAAACACCAACAGAGACCGTAACGACAATATGACGAGCGCTATGCCGACGCCCTTGTATATCGGTTGCCACAACACCGTCTCCGCTAGTATCAATGCTAACGACCGGACTACTAAGCAACAGGTCGGCGTCGGCTACAACCTCGTCCCACCAGACAGTCTCTAATGCGTCGGCGTACCCCAATGCCTTGTCGCTTAGAACTCGAATACCGCTTGAAAGTGCCCACTGGCTATCTTGCAACGCCAAACTTCTGGCACCCAAACGCGTCAAATTCGTCGCATAAGAAGCTCCCGCAATGCCCTCGTCGTATAAGTGATAGGCACGGTGATCCACTCCCACGCCGTAAGTGGCGAGAACATCATCAGCAAGGCTAGCGCTGCTATCTTGGTGTAGCTCTGGCCGCCAATACCAATCATAAAATTCCGAAACTCGAGCCACGTCAGGGTCATTAGCACACGGATTCAATGCAAGAGGCGTTGTCCAGCAGGTTCCAGCACCTTGATCCATTGAATAGGCCTCCAGTCCCTCATAGGCATTGGTATACACGCTGTTGCCATACTCGGCTCTTAACGCAGGCCAAACAGGATTCCCCCCTGTTCCTAGATAATGCTCCTCCGCGCCCAGCTCGACCCGTATGTCGCCCAAAGTAGCGCTTTTCACGCGGCCACCAATACGGTCTGTTGCCTCAATCAGCAGCACGTTGTAGCCCAAAGCCTGCAGCGTACGAGTTGCATATAAACCCGCACTTCCGGCTCCGACGACAATGACATCGTGCGATGTATTAGACGATGTCACGACGGGTTGAGTAGCTGCTTGGATTTGCAGCAGTAATTGAAGAAAAAAGCTACTAGGACCTACCAATGCTTAAGAACTCCCAAGACTAGTATGGCGTCACCACGTGCAACACAGCACGCTTCAGTGCAAAGACTGCTCCACATCTGAACCCCCGTCATGCGACCCTATAGGCTAAGTATTGAATGGTGAAATCTCACAAGCTGGCTAGAGCCGAAGCGATGCATCAAAGTCCGCAAATTCGCAGTCAAGAAGCGTGCAGCCTAATTTAAATACGGCTGGCTGCAAGGATTAGCCCCGAGGCACATCACGTCAACGGGCATCTGCGAGTGACGGCACGATAACTGCACGGCGATTACCAGCAAGTGCCGCTATCTCATAGTGTGTCTGCGAACCCCCCACGAGGATTGGCCAAAATTTTTGTGACGCAGCGCACAATTAACGCCCTCACCACAAAAATGTTTAAAAATATCTAATTTTTGTCGCCAATTGCTAGAGCACCTTTAAGTCAGTGCCTTTAAGCTCCGGCTCACATCATTACTATTGTGAGAAATGGAATACTTACGGGGTTAGGCAAGGGAGTGTCGTAACATTTTGGGAGGCAAGAGCACATGCCGTGCCTGCCGTTCACACGCCGCCACATAGCCAGAACGCACTTTGTGGCGTTTTCACTGGCTATTGGTCTTAGCACCCTCGTTGAGCTCTCTTACGCCCAGCTGAGCACTGGGTGCCAGGACATAAATGGCAACAGCAACCGCTCTTACAGCCATTGCTGGACTTTTTTCTCAGTAACCGCCACACCTGAAAACCGGGTGGG
>QXYP01000270.1 GCA_009886815.1 Halieaceae bacterium | reverse complement strand
GATGTCGTGTCGGTCTCAGGCCCGTTGGAGTCTGGATTGCCAATAAAAATGATATAGGTTTCGGCACAAAGTGACTCCGAATTCAGCGGCGAGGCAAAACGGCCCCAGGGCATGGCGTAACCATCGGCATCAGCCAGTGCAGAGGGAGTACCTGCACCGTTGAAAATTTGCGCCTCACCGGCCAAGTAATGATAAACATCAGCCACCAAGTTACCCAGTGAACTATTGGAATTTCGCTTTTCCGCCGGATCATTAATACCCTCGTAAATTTCATCGAGTGTGGCATTAAAGGCACCCTGAGCCGCCTTGTAAGGCTGTAAATCGAAGCGAACATAGCCACCGTCTTGATTCGCTGTTCCAAGCGTTGTGTATTCAAAGAGGCCAACATTTAGATCGACATCAGGAGGGAGCGCCGCCAGCGTGTTTTTTATTGCAGCCACCTCAGACTGGCCCTGCTGAGCACCTTCTGGCCACTTCTGACTTTGCCTCGACCAGTTGGAGGTGTTGTCGAGCACGAAAATAACATTGGGCAGGGAACTGCTGGCGGAACCCGCTGTTAGGCCACTCGCAAAAAGATCAATGTCCTCAGCCAGAGCGAGAAAAGGGGTCATCGTAAGCCCCATGAGTGATATGAGAAAATAACGAAAGCAATTGTTCATACATCGACTCCTCTCAAAAGAGATTTCGGTATTTAGCGACAAGCTGAGGCCAGTAAATTGAGTGACGTTCGGGTTTGTAATCCTTGGCGGACTTCAACTTTGGCACCCGTGGTGAGATCTTGCGCTACCGCGGTCACTTCCCAAATCGCGGCTGCGCACAAGGAATACAGTCCTGGTTGAAAGCAGCTTGCGTCTTCAGGGCTGGTCAACACATTCAGTTGTGAATTGCGGATCGGAGAACCGGAGATGCACACAGGGCGGGAGAGCTCGACAACCACGTCATTTTCTACGCCGTCACCACTGAGGTCGAGACAACGTGTGAAGCTGCTGCCATTACAGCCCTGACTGAATGCTTGGGTACCCTTCAGAAACCCCGGGGTGGCTATCGCCTCTTGAATAGCGCGCAAGGCCGCGCTTCGGACAGCGCTGCGCGCCTCAACATTTTGGACTATTTTTAAATTATTCTGCACCTGGCTCGCTGCAACCACCCCCATGATGGTGACCAGCAGCAACATAATCAGGGCCACCAAAAGAACAACGCCCTGTTGACCTCGAGGTGCGCTCACCGTCTGCGGCTCCCGATATTAGAGATATCCACCATTCGACTTTGTACCACTCGCCGATAGCTCACATTGCTAGTGGGTACCGACCACGCCTCACCCGCAATCGTGTAAGTGGCGTCATCTAAATAACCCGGCTCCCTTTGACTTGAGCGCACGACCGTCCAAATTTTTACCCCAATAATATTTGGCCAATCAATAATGGAGGGGGCTCTGGTAACCCGGTCGTACTGACCATCGCCGTCAGTATCAACAAACCATTCAAAACGCAGTAACTCCACGCCGTCGACAAGCACCTCGGTCTTAAATGCCAACCCCGCCCCCGAGCTATCAAGGTACAGGCGAGTCAACGTGTCATCTTCATCGACGTAGTAAATCCGCGAAACCAGTCTATAAATTGGCGCAGGGGTACTACAGTCATAACCGGTATAAGTTAACTTGCTGCCAACATTGACGTCGTTGACCCTCAACAACTTCAGCTCGCCACCGGATAAGCCCAGATTTTCGGAGTAGCAGCCGTTGGTTTGCAGGTGGTAATAATCGCCTAGGGGACGGCAGTGGTTTAGGGTCGGTGCCGGGTGCGCCCCCGTAGCGCAGCTACCCGCTCGACGAATAACAAAATAGTCTGAATTGGAGTTGGAGGGTGCCATAGTACTGCTGCCACAGACGCCGCCAGTAATCTCTGAATTCAGAGTAGTGCCTAACGCAGAAAACAACGGGTACTCCATTGCGAAGGCTAGCTCGGCTTTGGCATTGTCCGAAGTGCCCGAAATCGTTGCGCCGGTACCCAAGCAGGTAGGAGGAACCTCTGTCGCTACGTTCCAGCTCAACTCGGAGGGCGCTGCCGGCGGCACCTCCCCCGACACAAAGATTTGAGTTTCTGCATCCACTGGATAATTAGCACCACCCCAGTACCCTGCAAGCGACAACTCAGACGCCAGTAACTCCAAGGTGAATAGCGCATTTTCTATTTGGCGACCTGACCGATCTACACTTGCCAGGCTCTTACTGGTATCCGCAAATAAGGTTGTTATGCCTAGAATAATGACAATACCCAGAGTCATAGCGATCATTATTTCGATGAGACCAAAACCAGACGGCTTTCGCGGATAGGCCCCGTTAGAAAAATTCACCGTACAGCAACATCGCGATAAATTGTCCGGCGTAGGTTTTCGCTGCCATACTCCCCCAGACCGCAGGTTACCGCGGGAATAACTGACTTAGTCATACCCTGCCAGGCAATACTGACCCTAATAACCACCTCACCGCTAGCGCTCGCACTACCGGAGTGAATACACCCACGAGCGCCTAAAGGTGAAGCCATATTTTGCCCTTTCGACATTCGAGCCGCGCCAGCAATTGTTCGATTCCACTCGCACAAATCACGACGCACTGCGGTTATGGCCGAACACTCAGACGGCACCTCCAAAAGCCCGTAATACGCCCCCGTGCCCTCTAAAAGATCTTCTGCGTAGGCCCCCGTTCCAGCAGCCGCAGGGTTCATCCGGATTCTCGCAGCCATATCATCAACCATCGCTGTAATCTGAGCGCGCTGAATGGCCTCGAACTGATCATTCATGGTATTGACCTGCAGCGCGGCAAGCCCCAGAAGCCCCACGGTCGTTATTAAAAAAGTGACCAGCACCTCAATAAGGGTGAACCCCTTACTCGTGTGAGCGTTTATGAGCTGCACGATCCAGACCAAGAAAAATCGGTGTTGGCTTCTGGACACTGGCTTGAACAAACCCCGGGGTTAGCCACAACACGACCATCAGTCTCGACATACAAACACACACTACAAGTACCGCCAGAACCAGCTGTCGCTATCTCAAACTTAGGGCAGTTAGCCGTGCGACCCCAGGAATTAAAGGCAAGGCTGGTGTTACCAGAACCGGCGTTCACGGCAATGTTCTTGGGAACCACATAAGCCCCTAGGGATGAATTCGTGCAGCTGGCCGCCGTATCAGACTCCACACACCAACCGTCGCTCCATGCACTCTCTGCTGGCAGGACATTGACGGTCTGGTTGCGCTTAATCGCTTCTGATCTCGCTAAAGTCAGTGACATGCGCAGCTCATTACTGACTTGCCGCAACCGTTGCTCGGCAAGCAGTTGAGAAAAAGAGGGGACTACCGTGGTCGTCACAATGGACAAAATAGCCAGCCCCATGAGTAACTCAACGAGGGTGAATCCGCGCGAAAATTTCATCACCAAGCCTCCACCGAACCGCCGCTTTGACAGTTTCGAGTTCGAGACCCGGCGTTGCTGATGCAAAGGGACCCATCACCTACCTGCAAAGTACCGGTAAGGGGTTGAAGGCTTAGCTGGAATGAGGGGGGTGGGCCGTCTAGAGCACCTAACTGGGGGCTGGCAACGGTATAAAACGGCGCCACATCTGTGGCAACAGAACTGCCTGAAGGAAACTCTGCCAGCACATCGGCGGGATAGTTTAAAGCTGTCAGCGTCTTTGCATAAGATCGACTATTGAGAAAGTGCTGCTGCTGACGCTGCGCTATTTCCAGCATTAAAGACTGGGCCGCAGCCCGATGGCCTCTGCGCACATGATCTTGATAGGAGGGGTAAGCTGTCGCCGCCAAAACGCCCACAATAGCTATCGCTATTAAAAGCTCTATGAGCGTAAAACCCGCGTTGTTATTTTCCCGACCGGACATAGCATCACCTAGCATCAACCAATAACCGTCATTGGTTCAAAATTACGCACTTATGATCGTATTTTGCGTTGCAAAACAAAATCTAAAATGCAATACGCACTTTATAGTCCGATTTTTTAACAATGTGAATCAGGCAGCCCTAGGAAAAATTCTCGGCCAAAACGCCCTCAAAAGCGGCACGTCCGTTAAGGCGGGGCAAATTATTGCGCGTCGTGCCTCAAAAGACCCACCATAGACCCCTCATAGGCAGTGAGCAGGATCAGCGTGGTGATTAAGCAAATAACCATTACGATAGCGATGCAAATAACCCCAGATTGACCTCTAATGACCTTTAGCCGCGATGACTTCATTCGGCTGCCCTGGCTGCCTGCCCAAGGAGCTCAGGGATACACAAATGACGGCTTAACACCCGAGTTCTC
>QXYP01000027.1:2027-16412 GCA_009886815.1 Halieaceae bacterium | reverse complement strand
TGGCGGGGCCAAAGCTGTCGTGCTGAGCCACGAAGGCTCCTAGGTCAACAGGCACCTGATAGGAGGCTGAGGCAACAGACGGCCTCAAGTCGTTAAGCAGATGGGTCTCAATGTATCGACGGTCTGGCCAGGCTTGCGACTGCCCAAGACGGTGCACAAAGCGTATTTCGTAACGCCCTGCTAGCCCTGGGCTAGTAACTCACGGAGGTCAATGAGCGCTGCATTCGCCCGGGAAATATAGTTGGCCATGACCAGCGAGTGGTTGGCCCACAGACCAAAACCTGAGCCGTTGAGAATGATGGGGCTCCAAACAGTTGCCTGGGTTGCCTCAAGTTCGCGAATAATTTGTTGCAAGCTGACCCGCGCATTTTTCTTTTCCAGCACGCTGGCGAAATCGATTTCAGCACCTTTTAAAAAATGAATCAGAGCCCAGGCGGCCCCGCGACTTTCGTAAAATACATCGTCCACCTCAGACCAGGGTGTTTTGATTTCTTCGTCCTCGGGATCATCCGTTGAAGCAGCCGCCGTGGGGTCGCCAGCTAGATCTGTATTGAGGCGCCGCTGACCGACACTGGCGGATAAGCGCTGGGAAAG
This sequence comes from Halieaceae bacterium, assembly GCA_009886815.1. Taxonomy (GTDB): domain Bacteria; phylum Pseudomonadota; class Gammaproteobacteria; order Pseudomonadales; family Halieaceae; genus Luminiphilus. The sequence continues at coordinate 15,818 of QXYP01000027.1, read as the reverse complement.
GCTTCCCAGACGCTTTCCAATCATGCCCAGCCAGAAGCCTAGGTTGTCGGCTCGAGCATAAAACTGCGCCCCTTCGGCGCCTTTTTGAGGCAAGCGCGCCAAGTAGGCCTTTAGGTATTTGTTGGCGCTGCGGTACTCTCTTTCCGAGGCCGGAAGTATCCAGCTGTCGGACTGAAAATTGATTCGGGGCTCGGCGAGAGTCAGATCGACGTCTTCCCGAGATTGGCTTTGTGAACGGCTCAAGACTTCGCGCAGTGCCCTAGCGAGATCCCGTGACTGCACCAGAACGCCATATTCCCAGTTGGGCATGTTATCCATGAACAGGCCTGGCGGCAGTAGGTCGTTGTGGGTGTAGCCACCGTCTTTATCTAACAAGGTATCAATGACTTCAATCAGCGCAAGGGTCGTAGCACTACCGGGAACCAGAGGTTGCCCGCTGTCCTCGGCGTAGCTTTGGGTTTTTGTCTCCATGCTGAAAGCGGCGGGTGCGGCACTCCACCAGATGCCCAGGGCAATCATGATGACAATATAAAGGACAGCAACCCCCGCTAAGATCTTGCCCGTGGGGCTGTCGGTACTGGAGAACCCCGATAAAACCAGTGAGTCTTTGGCCTGCTGTAAGAAAGTGCGAATCCGGCTGATAACAGACATCAGGTTGAGTTCCTCAATGGTGGTGATGCGTCATGCTGTCGGCATCTCGTTGCACAATGGCAGTGCCACAGGCTTTATCTTCGGCGCTGAGCAGACAAATCTCTACTTCTGAGCCGACAGCTGGCATCGCTTTGATGCCCATTAGCATCAAGTGTATACCACCGGGTTGAAACTCCAGCACTTCTCCCGGCGCCAACGTTAGGTCGGTGACGGGAACCATTGCCATGCGATCGTCTTCTAAGCGGCTTTCATGCAGTGTTGTTTCGGCTGCGAGGCTCGAGCTAGCGCCGGTGACGACTAAGGGCACATTGCTTGAGTTAGACAGCCGACCATAGGCCGCCGTCATTGTTTGGTTGGGAGGCATAGCGCGTACCCAAAGTTGGTCGAGGCGCAATTGGGCCACGGCCATTGGGCTAACCCAAATGCCGACAAGCAGTAAAACGCACCCGGTTTTCAGACGGCGCGAAAAAGTACCTGGGCAACGACGCGGTGTGGCCGCAGAGTTCATGGCGCAGTCCCTGTGCTGGAGACCCGATCCAGTGCATCGCGAACGATTCCCGAAGTGAGTAATTGGGGCAAGATAAAAGGGTCAGCGTTTGGCGGGTACATGACATAGAGCGGAATGCCACTGCGGCCGTGACTATTCACAAAGGTGCCAATGACCGGGTCATACTGAGTCCAGTCGGCGACCATGTAGACAACGCCGCGTTCTTCGAAGGCTGCTGTCATCGAATCAGTGAATAACACCGCCTGCTCATTCGCGAGACAGGTGATACACCAGTCGGCAGTCACGTCGACAAAGACGGGCACGCCCTCATCAAGCAGCCCTTGAAGCGCTGTTTCTGACCAGACAACGGTACCTTCACGCCGAACTTCAGTGCCGGCTTCTGGGGTCGGCCCTCGAAGGGTGGCCAAAAACAGAGCGAGGCCAATGCACACTACAGCAATAAAGCGGCGCAGATGACTTCCTCGATAAAGCCATAAGCCCAGCGCAAGCATGACCAACCCGCCCAGGGCCGTCGCCATGGTGTCGACGCCAGCCTGCTTGCCGGCTACCCAGAGCAGCCAGACAGCGGTGGCATATAGGGGGAAGGCCAGCAGCTCTTTAAGCGTTTCCATCCAGGCTCCGGGTCGGGGGAGCACCCGGCGCGCCAGGGCACTATAGCTGAGCAGCACCATGGGGCTGGCCATGCCGACCCCCAGCGCTGCGAACACCGATAGCGCGATCGGTGCTGGCTGAGTGAGTGCAAAGCCCAGAGCTGACCCCATAAATGGGGCGGTGCAGGGGCTGGCTACCACGACGGCTAAAACACCGGTAAAAAAGCTGCCGCGGTTACCCCCCTGACTGGCGAGATTGCCCCCCAGGTTCATAAGGTTGCCGCCAAATTGCACCATGCCCGATAGTGACAAGCCCATGGCGGTGAAAAGGTAAGCGAGGGCAATGACGAAGCCGGGGGACTGCAGTTGAAATCCCCAACCAATGGCTGAGCCCATACCTTGCAGTGTCATTAAGACGCTTGCGACAGCCACAAAGCTGACAACCACCCCGATTAAATACCACCAGGTATGACGGTGATGGGTGCTGGGGTCTCCCGTGGCAAAGCTTAGAACTTTCAAGGACAGAATAGGGAAAACACAGGGCATGGCGTTTAAGATAATGCCGCCCATAAAGGCAAAAACCAACGCCAGCCATAAGGATGGGCCGGCCTTGCCGCTGGGGTTCTCTGCTGCGCCCATTGCTGGGCTAGCAGCTGAATTGGCGGCTGTTGTCGTGAGGGGGGTGCTGCTGTCGACCCGCGTGACTGCGCCGGTTTGTCCATTGACGATAAAGTGTTCGGTGTTGGGTGGGTAGCAAAGTCCGGCGTCGGCACACCCCTGTGACGTGATCGATAACTTTGCCCTTGAAAACCCTTGGTCGGCTAGGAGTCGGATATCTGCGTAGCTGTAGTACACGCTAACATCGCCAAAAAACTCGTCGTTTTTGTCCAGCGCGGGGGAAAATTCGAAGGTCGTATTGAGCAACCCCTGCTCGCTCTCTAGTTTGGCCTTAAAGCGGTGTTGATAAAGGTAGTAGGCATCCTCGATCTGCCAGTACAAACGAATTTCTTGCTCGGAGACTATTTCCACTTCCAGTTGATACGCTTCATCAACCGGCAGGAAGGTATCAGACTGCGCAACGAGATCTCCCAACCCCTGAGCCTGTGTCAGTAGTGGTAAATAAAGAACGAGTCCCAGAAAAAACGATCGAAGCGCCGAGGCTGCCATGAATGTGTTAACCCTTTTCTTCATAGCGGAGGCGGGTGCCGGTGTTTAGGGACAGTCGAATTTCTTCAGGGCTAAGCTCCGTTGGGAAATAAACTCCTGAGACTTTGGCATCCATGAGGCTGGCGCCCCGAAGATTGGTTTCACGAAAATCAATGCCTGACAGGTCGGCATTGCGAAAGTAGGCATTCGAGAAATCGAGCCCGGCGGCATTGAGCTTGCGCAGATCGCGCCCTCGGTAGTCGCCGCTTTTCAAATGACTGGTATCCATGCTGTCACGGCTGGCATTAAAAGCATCGACATCTTCGTGTCGCAGCATCTGATACAGGGGATCGGGTTTTATTGCGGGTTTGGTTGTCAGCTCACTCATAGTTTTCGTCTCATCTTGGTCTGCGGCGTCAAGTTGGCTTGCTACAGAAAGTTATACGTAAGGCCGGAGCGGATTAATCACCAAAAAATTCATGGCGCAGTGCCGGGTAGCCTTCGGCCTGTAGGCGAGGTCCAAAGTACTTGACGACTTCTCCGGCCGCTCGCACCGCAAATTCTCCGGCGCGTTGAAAGCCCTCGCCTCGCGAGAGTGCGTATAAAAAGGCACCCGCAAACATATCCCCGGCGCCATTGGTGTTCAGGGCTTCTACGGTATGTGCGTCTACCTGATACGAGGCACTGCCATCAAAGGCAATCGCCCCTTTGGCCCCTAAAGTCACTACAAAACTCTTGGCAACTTGCTTAATCGCCTCCAGAGCCGCCTCCAGATTATCTGTATTACCCCACTCAAGGGCCTCGGCTTCGTTACAGAACACCAGGTCGACACCGTCGCCCACGAGCTGCTCCATATTGTCTCGGAAATACATAACCATGCCAGGATCAGAAAAGCTGATGGCGGTTTTTACGTTGTTGGCCTCGGCAACTTGGCGTGTATGCAATGCCGCCTCGTGTCCCGTGGGTGATGTGACTAAATAGCCTTCCAAGTAGACCCAGTCTGAATCGGCAATCGCCTGATCATCGACCTCGGCAACTGATAAGGTTTCCGATACGCCCAAATAGGTGTTCATGCTGCGCTCAGCATCGGGGGTAATGAGCACTAGGCATTTGCCGGTGGTGCCACTGCCGCGCCTGTTAGTGAGGCTATGCGCTACCCCAGAGGCCTCAAGATCGGCGAGGTAAATATCACCATCAGCATCATCAGCCACCTTGCAGCTCATAAACGTAGGAGCGCCGAACAAGGCCGTGGCGATCATGCTGTTGCCAGCGCTGCCCCCAGAGGCGTGATTGGCGCCAACCAGGTGGCCCTGTAGGTGACCCATCAGCTCTGCTTGGCGCTCTTGGTCGACTAAGGTCATGAGGCCTTTTTCAACGGCCATCGTGTCCAGATCGCTATCGTTGACTTGAATTTCGGTGTCGACCAATGCGGCCCCAATGGCATAAACAGAATACTGCGTCACTTGTGCTGTCCTTGAGTGGTTGTTTCGATGTGTTGATGATAACCGATGTCACTGCTTAAGGCCCTGTCCCGAGTTTGTATTACTGTCATCTTCACACTTCCGGCTGCAGCAGCACGGAACGGGCTAGGCGTGTAAACTTGGCGGCACTTTTTAAGCAGGGGAGTCATGTTAACTGCATTTACCCTGCCGTCTTGAATTGCCGAGAGAGTATCGTGTCATTGGTTTATAAGCAGCTTATTCCCCGTCTGCAGCAGTATGAAAAACCCAGCCGTGCCTTTGGTGAGGTCACCCGTCGTGCCGCGGTGGCTATTGTGTTGCATGAGTGCGACGACGAGCTTTGTCTGCTTATGATTCGACGCGCTAAACGCGAGGGAGACCCCTGGTCAGGTCATATGGCCTTTCCTGGGGGTCGACGAGATCCTGAAGATATCGACGACCGCTTTTGCGCGATCCGCGAAACCCGCGAAGAAATAGCCCTAGATCTCGATGCTCTGGGCCATGAAGTTTGTGCTTTAGGTGACGTGAATACCGGCTGGCGAGCAGATCGCCCCGAAATGCTGGTGGCGCCGTTTATTTACAGGGTCGAACAGTTGCCTGCACTCGATTTGAACTACGAGGTTGATGGGGTGATTTCAGTTCCCCTGAGTTTTCTAATGGACCGCAGCAACCGTGTACCCCTGAAATGGGAATGGCGGGGTACTCAAGTCGAGTCTGACTCGTATCTCTACCAGGACAGTCGCATTTGGGGACTTTCGCTGATGATGATTGATGAGTTGATCGAGGCGGTAGAGCGCTAGTTAAGGCGGGTTGCTAGGCTCGCTGTCCTCGCCTAAGAGGTCGTCCTGTCCCCGTAAAAAACTGCGGGTATTTAGCATTAAGGCCCGGGCCTCGGGGTCTTCTTGAGCGGCTTTTTTTAATGTCTCAACGGTCACTTGGCCCTGTAAATGGCCGCGCAGTAGATCGACAAGTACTGGGTTCATATCGGGATCAAAATCCCATCGGGGTGTGCCCGGAATCAAATTGCCGCGAACGGTACCCCCTTGAGCCTGAAGAAAATACCCGCCGCAATTAGAGAGAATCCAGTCATTAAGTCGCCCGTAACTGATATTCGGCGTCAATGGGTCAAAGGCGCCACTGGGCAGCGTCTCGATATGTTTAAGCGCTAGCACCCAGCGGCTCCCGGGGGGGAAATTTTCGATATCGGGTCGGCAGTAGTTTTTCGCCTTTAACCAAACCCTGATACTCGTATGCCAGTCGGGACCGCGAAGTATTTCTTCGATAGCAAAATCTGCCGCATTGCCCCGGTGTTGTGTCACGGCCCCTAAAACAATGAGGTCGGCGGTGTCGGCAATCTCGGTAAAGCTGCCCTGCCAGAGACAGGTACAGGTGTCGATCGGATTGTCTTCAGTGGTTGTGTCGGCTAAACCGTGGGGTGCTAAAACCAACGCCAAGAGCAGCAACAGTAGATGAAGCCTTCCGGTTGGCGCTAACCCCATCCGGTTCACGGTGATCAGTCCTGCTCTGAAATCACTGGTTGAGGAGCCGTGCGGCTTCCAAAGCGAAATAAGTCAGGATGCCGTCGGCACCTGCGCGCTTAAAGGCCAGTAACGATTCCAAAGTAACCGCATCGCGGTCTAGCCATCCCTGTGCGAAGGCCGCCTGATGCATGGCGTATTCGCCACTGACCTGATAGGCGAAAGTTGGCGCGCACAGCTCATCCTTCACCCGCCGCACCACGTCAAGGTAGGGCATGCCGGGCTTCACCATAATCATGTCGGCGCCTTCCTGTAGGTCGAGGGCACACTCATGCACGGCTTCATTGAGGTTAGCCGGATCCATTTGATAGGTTTTTTTGTCACCGCCCTTGAGGTTGCCGGCGGAGCCCACCGCATCTCGGAAAGGGCCGTAGTAGCTAGAGGCGTACTTGGCGGCATAGGCCATAATGAGGGTGTTGACGTGACCGGCACTTTCCAGGGCGTTCCTAATGGCACCGATTCGGCCGTCCATCATATCGGAAGGGGCGACACAATCTGCCCCCGCGGCAGCATGAGACAGTGCTTGCTTTACCAAGGTGTCGGTCGTGATGTCGTTTAGCACATACCCGGTGTCGTCGATAATGCCGTCTTGGCCATGGGTGGTGTAGGGATCCAGGGCGACATCGGTCATGATGCCCAGCTCGGGCACCGCATCTTTAAGGGCTGCCACGGTACGTTGCACTAAACCATCGGGAGACCAGGCGGCTTCTGCAAGCAGCGACTTGTGTTCGGCGCCCACGACGGGGAACAACGCAAAAGCAGAAACCCCCAAATCGGCGGCCTCCCGGGCTTGCTCAATCAACAGGTCCACACTGAGTCGCTCGATACCGGGCATAGAGGCAACAATATCGCGCTGTTGCGCACCCTCCAAAACAAACACCGGGTAAATGAGATCCTGCGCAGCGAGTGTGTTTTCGGAGACCAGCGCACGGGCAAACGGCTGCGCTCGCAGGCGACGCATGCGGGTTTGCGGAAAGGGCCCTCTTGCAGTGGTCATACGAATCTCCTCAAAGACTGGCAAATGCTTTGGCGGCAGCGGCGATGGTGGCTTCGATATCGGCATCGCTATGTGCTGAGGACATAAAACCCGCCTCAAAGGACGCGGGGGCCAAATAGATGCCGCTCTCGAGCATGCTATGGAAAAACTGGCTGAAGCGTTCGGTGTCGCTGTTGATCACCTGTTGGTATTGGGTAACTTTGGGTTCATCAGTGAAGAATCCGCCAAACATAGTGCCCGCATGATTTGTGGTAAAGGGAACCCCTGCTTGGTCTGCGGCCCCCTGCATTCCCTTAACAAGCTGTTCGGTATGGCGGAAAGGAGCGTCATAGAAGCCATCACGACCAATAATGGTAAGACAGGTGAGGCCCGCGGCCATGGCAACCGGGTTGCCCGATAAGGTGCCAGCCTGGTAAACCGGGCCTAAGGGTGAAATATGTTCCATGAGGTCTTTGCGACCGCCAAAAGCCCCTACGGGCATACCGCCGCCAATGACTTTGCCGAAGCAAGTGAGGTCAGGGGTAATGCCCAGCCAGCCTTGTGCGCATTGCGTACCGAAGCGGAAGCCTGTCATGACTTCGTCAAAAATTAATACCACGCCATGTTTTGTGCACAGCTCCCGAAGGGTCTCGAGAAAACCTGGCTCGGGCAGGATGCAGTTCATATTGCCGGTTATGGGTTCGATGATCACGCAGGCGAGTTCAGAGCCCATTTCCTCGAAGGCGACTCCGAGGGCGTCAGTGTCGTTAAAAGGTAGCGTGATTGTGTGCTGTGCCAGGACTTCCGGTACCCCGGGTGAGCTGGGGACTCCAAAGGTAAGGGCCCCTGATCCGGCTTTTATCAGCAGTGAGTCTGAGTGGCCGTGGTAACAGCCCTCGAACTTGACGATTTTATCCCGGCCCGTTGCGCCCCGAGCCAGTCGCAGGGCACTCATGGTGGCCTCAGTCCCCGAGCTACACATGCGCACCAATTCCACGCTGGGCACATAATCGATGATCAGTTCAGCCACTTCGCATTCGATTTCGGTGGGACAGCCAAAACTTAAGCCGGTTTCAGCCGCCTTAATAACGGCCTCACGAACTTCGGGGTGGTTGTGACCCATAATCATAGGGCCCCATGAAAGCACGTAGTCGATATAGCGCTGACCGTCTGCGTCCCAAATATAGGCGCCATCGGAGCGTTCCATAAAGCGCGGGGTTCCACCCACGGCTTTAAACGCTCGGACAGGTGAGTTAACCCCGCCGGGTATCGTATTTTTAGCGCGCTCGAACAGTGCTTCAGATCGGTTCATAACAACTCAGCTTTGTTTAAAGTAACACCCGTACATTATCGCAGGGCTGGACCCGTGCAGAAAGTCCTGAATTAAAACGGTCGCAGATAAACCAGGCCCACAATGGCGAACAACACCAGAACCGGGGCCTCGTTAAAAAAACGATAAAAAACATGGGATTTATCATCTTCGCCGCGATTGATGCGGCCCATATAGATTCCGCATTGGACATGATAAGCAATGAGCAGGGCCACGCCGCCGAGCTTCAGCTGCATCCAGGTGGAGGCGAGGTAGTAGTCCATTTGATAACTGAGCCGCCAAAGCCCAAAAATAACGGTCAACACCATAAACGGCGTCACAAACTTAAAAAGCTTTCTAGCCATGGTGGCCAGGGTGCGTTGCGTGTTTACGTCGTCAGCTTGAGCGTAGTAAACAAAGATTCGCGGCAGATAAAAAAGGCCAGCAAACCAACAGACCATAAAAATAACATGTAATGCCTGAACCCAGAGCATGGCATCCTCGACGTATAATCTCCGTTACTATGCGCACTACCATATCAGAACACGAGGCTTTCATGGTCAAGGTAGGAATAATTGGAGCGACCGGATACACAGGTGTCGAACTGCTGCGCCTGCTGCTAAAGCATCCCGATGTGTCGGTACAGGTGGTTACCTCGCGAACCGAAAACGGTCGGCGCCTCGATGCGCTGTTTCCCACCCTTCGAGGCCACACAGAGCTGGTTTTCACTGATCCTGATTCTCCGGACCTCTTAGCCTGCGATTTGGTGTTTTTTGCAACTCCCCATAATGTGGCCATGCGCAGCGTGCCTCAATTGCTGGACGCAGGAGTCCGAGTCATCGACTTGTCAGCCGATTATCGCCTGCTAGATCCTGAGCTTTGGTCGCAATGGTACGGGGAGCCCCATGCAAGCCCCGGGCTTTGTGCCAACGCGGTCTATGGCTTGCCCGAGGTCAACAGAGCCGCCATCGCCGGCGCCAGCTTGGTGGCCTGCCCGGGTTGTTATCCCACGGCCGTGCAGCTGGGGTTTATGCCCCTTTTGAAGGCGGGGGCGGTAGAACTGCAGCCGTTAATGGCCAGCTGTGCTTCGGGTGTTAGTGGCGCGGGCCGACAGGGTAAAATTCCCAGCCTGCTCACCGAGGCCAGTGAAAGCTTCAGGGCCTACGGCGTCGGGGGTCACCGGCACCTTCCCGAAATAGAGCAAGGCCTCGGGCAATTGGCCGGCGCGCCCGTGCAACTGACCTTTGTGCCTCATCTGGCACCGATGAACCGCGGTATTTTGGCGACGTTATTTGCACAGTTAAAAGAGCAGACCGTAGATTGCCAGGCGTTGTTCGACGCCTATTACGACGAAGAGCCCTTTGTTGACGTATTGCCGGCAGGTGAGCAGCCCGACACGCGCTATGTGCGTTGCAACAACCGCTGCCAATTATCGGTGACGGTACCTCAGGGCCGCAATACGGTGGTTGTGACGGCTGCAATAGATAACCTGACCAAGGGTGCCTCGGGTCAGGCCGTGCAAGCCATGAATATTATGTTGGGGCTTCCTGAATCTCGGGGCCTTGAACTCATTTCTGTCACCCCTTGAGGGGTAAGAGCTAGTGGCGCGACATCATCCCCGAACCGTTATTCGACGTGATCATCCACGTCGGACTCGTATTGTGCGCGGACTCTTGTTGGCGTTTTTAGCCGCGGTGCTTGTGGGTGCCTATGGCTTAGGCCATCGCACGGGTTCGATCAGCCGCGTTCCACTCGATGATGGCAACGACGCCTTCAGAAATCGCATCAGTGAACTGGAAACTCGAGCCGAACTTGATAAGCAGGCGCTTAATACACTGATGGAGTCTTTGGCTAACAGTCGAGGCGTTATTACAGAACTTGAAGGTGAGCTGGCGTTTTACCGGGAGGTGATGGCCCCTGAGCAGCGTGCCGAAGGGGTGCGTTTGCGCTTACCCCGATTTAGCCCGACCGCAGACCCTCTGCGATGGCGTTACGAATTGGTGGTGCAGCAAGGAAAGCCGACAGAAAACCGTTTTATCGGTGAGTTGAAGCTGCGACTGGTGGGCAGTGTTCATAATCAGCCTGAAATTTTTGAGCTTGCCAATCTTGATGAGCGGCTTGCAGGTGAGCCATTACCCATTAATTTTCGCTATTTTCAGCGCTTTGAGGGAGAGGTCTTGTTGCCACCTGGCTTTACGCCACAGCGTGTGGAAATTGACGTTGTGGTGCGCAAACCCAAGACCGACCGGGTATCGGTAGCCCATGACTGGAGCGAATTAATGGTGTATACCTTATAGGTTGCAAAAAATAATACGACGGAGATAACTATGATGGGCCGTAAAGAAAGCCGACCTTTAACCAGCGTTCAGGGTTCAACAACGCTAATTGCATCAGATGCAGTGGTAACGGGTGATATCAGTTTCTCGGGAAATTTAGATGTTGAAGGGCGAGTGGTTGGCTCAATTACGTCGGCCGAGGGTAAAGAATCTATGCTACGTGTCATGGAAGGGGGTCACGTAGAGGGCTCCATCCATGTGCCTTCCGCGATGGTCAATGGTGCGGTTAAGGGCGATATACACAGTGCCGAGCGCTTGGAGTTGTCCGACAAAGCCGAGGTCGATGGCGATGTTTACTACAACCTCATTGAAATGGCCGTAGGTTGTAAAGTTAACGGCGGACTGCGCCACGTTAGCGCACGGGTTGAAGACTTGGCGGTGCAGCGAGAGAAGCGCGCCGCGGAAGAGGGCCAGTAGGCTCTCGATCGTTTTTGTTCTGGCCTCTAAGCGGCAGTTGGCGCCCGACGTTGTTTTGTCGGGGGCTGTCTTGAGGTAAACTTTATTCCTAATCGACCAATCGGTGCGTTACGTGAGTGTTGTAGAAGCGTTTGACCCTAATGAAATCCGCCTTAGCGAGAATGCGGTTCGCAAGGTATCAGACCTGGTTACCGACGAAGGTAACCCGGCGTTGCAACTGCGCGTCTACATTACCGGTGGCGGCTGTTCGGGCTTTCAATACGGTTTTACCTTTGACGAAGACCGCGCCGAAGACGATTGGGTCATAGAGCGTGACGGCGTTGTGGCAGTGATTGACGCCATGTCTTACCAATATCTGGTGGGCTCAGAGGTTGATTACACCGAAGGCCTTGAGGGCGCACGTTTTGTAGTCAATAACCCCAACGCGGTGACAACCTGCGGATGCGGCGCTTCTTTCTCCATATAAAACCTGTCACCGGTAGGCGCGTTGTTGCCCACCGACTACCTCACAGAAAGCGATCCCCAGAGTGCTACTAGGCGGGAAACACGGCGCCTAAAACACGATAGCCCCTAGCGCCAGTTACCGAGGGTTCGTTACCTGCTAAGCCGTCTAGGGTTCTCGAAGCAAGCCACGCAAAGGCTGCTGCCTCTACCCAGTCTGGATCAATTCCCAATGCCTTCGTTGTAATGACCTGGGTTGGGTAAAGCAGCGCACTGAGTCGCGTCATGAGCAAGGTATTTTTGGCGCCGCCACCGCACACGGCGAGTTGGGCGAGTGGTTCATTGTCCAATGCAGCCGCAACACTTCTTGCCGTAAGCTCCAGCAAGGTCCGCTGCACGTCTTCAGGTGAGATCCGATAGGGCAGCGGCTCCAACAGCCCTTCTAGCCATTTGAGATTGAAATACTCAGGCCCTGTGCTCTTGGGTGCTTCGGCAGAAAAGTAGGGATCATTAAGACAGCATTCCAAAAGGTCTTCATCGATCTGGCCGCTCTCGGCCCAAAGACCATTTTGGTCGAACGGGCGATCATGATGTTTACGAACCCAGGCATCCATGAGTGTATTTCCAGGGCCACTATCAAACCCAAGGAGCTTGTCGTTAGCGTCAACGAGGGTGACATTACAGATTCCGCCGATGTTGACCACGGCGGTGGCATTGCCACCAATGCCAAAGGCGACACGGTGAAAGGCCGGGGTGAGGGGAGCGCCTTGCCCACCCGCTGCAATATCCCGTCTACGAAAATCCGCAATGGTGGTAATGCCGGTCAATTCGGCAATCCGATGGGCATCGCCAATCTGCAAGGTAAACGTTTTGTCCTGTGAGGGGCGGTGCCGAATGGTCTGGCCATGGCTGCCAATAGCTTCAATATCGCCCACCTTGAGGTCAGCCTGATCAATAACTGTGAGGGCAGCTTTAGCGAAGGTATCGGCAACGTCTCGGTCAACAACACCCAAGCGATCGATTTCATTGATGCCCGGTTGGCAGAGGCTCAGTATCGCGAGCCGCAAGGGCTCTGGGTAGGGTTCATCGTGGCAGGCAATAATCTCTAGCTGATCATCTCGAAGGGCCAAAACAAGGGCATCTACCCCATCAACACTGGTGCCTGACATAAGGCCAACAAAAAAGCGCGGGTCACTCACTCGCCACCGGAGCTGCCAGTGGTCTGTTGGCCCATTGCCAAACGGTTATCTTGGTAGAGAACCGCCAATTGCTGCGAGGGGGCTTGCACTGTCGACTTAAAGCGCGCCATTTCACTTTCGGGTAACGACTTCGCTTTGGGGAGGGACTTATGTACGCGGCGGGGATTTTGATGAACGCCTTTGACAAGGAATTCGTAGTGAAGGTGGGGGCCTGTTGCCGCACCGGTGGAGCCGACAGTGCCAATAATCTCACCCTGAGTGACGCGTTGGCCCTGTTTTACCTTGCGCTTGTGCAGGTGCAGGTAATGGGTTTTGTAGTTTTCGCCGTGCTGAATGAATACATAGTTGCCGTTGGCACGGGTGTAACCGGCTTCCAGAATACGGCCATCCCCCGCGGCATAGACCGGCGTGCCACGTGGCGCGGCATAATCGGTGCCCCGATGGGGCCGCTTGGTTTTGTAAATAGGATGAAGTCGGTTGGGGTTAAAGTTGGAGCTGACCCGGGTAAAGTCTAGCGGCGCTTTAAGAAACGCCTTGCGCATGCTCACACCCTCGCCGTTGTAATAGCTCATATCGCCTTGACTATCGGTGTACCGAAAAGCATCGAAAGTGGTGCCTCGATTGGTAAAGGCTGCGGCGACAATGGCGCCATCGGCGTATTTCTCTCCATCGAGCCACTGAGCCTCGTAAACCAGTTCAATGGTATCGCCAACCCGGGGGTCGAGTGCGAAATCGATAACACCGCCAAAGACATCGGCAAGCCCCATGATCACGCGGTTAGAAAGCCCCGCGCGCTGTCCGGCTAAAAACAGTGAAGACTGGATGCGCAAAATGGCACTTTCCTGGCGTAATTCGGGACTGCGCTGGGTCACGCTACTTTTGAAATCGTTGCCGTCCCGGGTGAATACGGTCCATTTCAGCTTCGACTCGGTGTGTTTAACTTTGTGGAGCTCGCCGTGGGTGCCGGTCCTAAAGGCGATGGTCTGACCGGGGTAGATCTTGCGCAGACCCCGTCCGCCATCAGTGCGACTGACCTCGTAGACATCTCTCTCCGAAAAGCCTGCCCGGGAAAAGATTAACGACAGGTTATCGCCTTCCCGCACCGTTTCCTCATGCCATGGCGGTGGCATGGGAATCGCGGCGGCTTCAACAACAATAAACTCCAGGGCGGGCTGCCCAATGGCCGCTTCCTTAGCAGCCATAGGGCTATCGAGTGCGGT
>QXYP01000027.1:0-2017 GCA_009886815.1 Halieaceae bacterium | reverse complement strand
CCCAGCCACAATCGCCAGGCCCAACAGGCCCCAAGGGCGGGATCGGCGGACGGTGGGGGTAGGCGCGGTCAGCGGTGTGGCGCCTCTGCGTATAGGTCTCCGGCGTTCGAACAACCTAAGGTCACTCCAATTAACTAGTTGGGAAAGTATACGCGAGTTCACTAGCCGCCTAAAAGCGCGAGTCATGGGTGATACCGCGGTTCATCGGTGAAAGTGTGGGATAATGCACAAACACTTTACAAACAGATTTTTCGCTATGTCCAGCGCACTACTTTCTGACCTGCGCGCCCGAGGTCTTATTTTTCAAATTGCCGGGGAAGACACCTTGGCTGACTGGCTAGATACTGAACCGAGAACACTCTATTGCGGTTTTGACCCCACGGCGGACAGCTTACACATAGGCTCGCTGGTGCCGTTATTGATGTTGCGGCGCTTCCAGTTGGCGGGGCACCGCCCTTTGGCCCTAGTGGGCGGCGCCACGGGATTAATCGGTGATCCCAGTTTTAAGGCGGCAGAGCGCAACCTGAACACTCCCGACGTGGTGGCAAACTGGGTGGACAAATTGCGGCAGCAAGTCAGTCGGTTTATTGATTTTGAGGGCGAAAATAGCGCCAAGGTGGTCAATAATCTCGATTGGACAGCCGACATGGATGTGCTCACCTTCCTTCGGGATGTGGGCAAGTACTTTTCAATTAACAATATGATTCAAAAAGAATCGGTGAAGCAGCGTATTGAGCGCGAAGGCTCGGGAATTAGCTTCACTGAATTTACTTACATGATTCTGCAGTCTTATGATTTTTCCGAGCTGTATCGACAACACGGTTGTGGGCTGCAGATTGGAGGCTCCGATCAGTGGGGCAACATTACCGGTGGTATCGATCTTACGCGCAGGTTACATGGGGGGCAGGTCTTTGGTTTGACCATGCCGCTGGTGGAGAAAGCCGACGGCACCAAATTTGGTAAAACCGAAACTGGCACCATTTGGTTAGATGCCCACAAAACGTCGCCCTACAGTTTTTACCAATTTTGGCTAAATACATCGGACAAAGATGTTTACAAATTTTTGCGCTACTTCACCTTTTTGACCGTCGAGGACATAGCGGCGATTGAAGAGGCCGATGCCAGTCGGGAAGGGCGACCTCAGGGACAGCAGATACTGGCTGATGAGGTCACTAAACTGATTCATGGTGCAGAGGGCCTGGCAGCGGCCCAGCGTATTACCCAAGCGCTATTTGTGGGCGAAGCTTACACGCTGGGCGCGGATGATCTGGAGCAATTGGCGCTCGACGGGCTGCCCACGACCGCCCTCAAGGCTGGTGAGATGGCGCCGACGTTAACCCAACTGCTTACTGACGTTGGCATGGTGACATCGGGCAAGCAGGTCAAAGACGCCCTCAAAAATAAAGCGGTGTTTATTAATGGGGTACCGGTTGAGGGTGCGCCCCCCATCGATACTGCCGTCTGTTTTCGGTCTGAAAATGCCCTGCACGAGCAGTATTGGATTGTGCGTTTGGGCAAGAAAAAGTATCACCTCTTTACAGCCGCATAATCTGGTGATGCGCTTAAAGGCCGGTTTATGAAAACGTTCTGGGGTGGCCCGGTGCTGCCGCGGGTTGGTCGCAGGCCTATGCCAACAGTACCGCGCCCACATGTTGTGGCGGTGTGTTTTGGGCGTTGTTTTTGTGCCCGCGCCTGCCCTGAAAATTCCAGCTTTTTGGCAAGAGGTTCGCGCTGATGTTGCCCGCTATTTTCGGCCTGTCAGGACTCACACTCACCGCCGAAGAGGTGGAACTTATCCGTCGTGCTGACCCTTTGGGCTTTATTTTGTTTGCGCGCAATATCGATAACCCCCAGCAGGTCAAAGGGCTGACCGACTCTTTAAAGACTCTGACGGGTCGGGACAATTTACCCATTCTTATCGATCAGGAAGGGGGGCGGGTGGCCCGACTTGTGCCGCCTCATTGGCGAGTCTGGCCTCCCGCGCTGGATTTTGCCCATGCTTACGCCCAGTCGCCTG
>QXYP01000269.1:3323-4575 GCA_009886815.1 Halieaceae bacterium | reverse complement strand
GCGCCATTTGCGGGCCGATCCAGCTGTAGGCTACACGGTCGTTTGCGATATTAGCCACAGTCAATTCCTTTATTTTTACTTACTAATATAGCGTTGAAAACAATAGCAGATAACAAAACCAATCCACCGTATAATGTGTTTACTGAAATAGTTTCTCCTAAGAAAAGCCATACCCACAAAGGCGCCAAAAGAACTTCTGCTAATGAAAACATAGCAAGCTGTGCAGCTGGTAGAGCCTTCGAGCCCAAAGTATATAAAACCAGCCCGGCTCCAACTTGAAATATCCCCATTCCAATCGCTATGGATAAATCATTCTGAGACAGGCTGAAAGATGAGTTTAACCCCAAGCACATAACACCAGTAATTATAACTCCAAAAACTCCAGATAAGAACACAGCAGGCAACATTTCCACCGATTTGCCCCATCTCAAGGCGACAGTGAAAACTGCAAATGCTATTGCTGATCCTATTGCTGCAAGACTTCCGCGCAATTCCACTCCAGTAAGATCATCCGATACCATTATTCCAACACCCAACAAGGCAAAGATAATCATAATGAAAGTAGATTTTCTAATGGTTTCCCAAAGAAAGACCCAGCCTAGTACTGCGGCAAAAAAGGGAGCCGTAGCAACTAGCAACATTGCATTCGCTACCGACGTGGATTGTATTGAGTAAATACCACCTGAGTAAGCACCCACTAGTGATAAACCGGCTATGATGGCAGGTATGCCCGCAATGCGAATTTGTCTAAAGAGATTGCCAAACCGCAGGTACATTACCCCAAATAAAAAACAACTCAAACTAAAAGATCTAAAAAACAATATCTGCCAGACACTGGCATCTTCAATAAGCCTTATTCCAATGCCGACAGTTGACCAGAGCACTCCCGCCGAAATGACCAGAATCACCCCACCTAGGTGGCCTTCATTAGCTTTGAAATCCGGTTTGGAAGTTTGCATGCTTTTTTAAAGAGCCGAACGGGCGGCAGTCACCAAAGCATGGTGCAGCGAGCGCGCGTAAGAGCGCGGGCCAAGAACCGAGTAGTGGCGTGCAGTTTCAAAGCAGATGACTACACAGCTGAGATGCTCCAGAAGAGCACGCGTAGCACTCCCATCCTCCATAGCAGTCAAGTTTACTCCGCTCATACGCTCGAACACGCCCCGGCACATTCCCTCCAGATCAAAACGACACCAACCATCTGATTGCTCTGTCACCGACGCCAGTCCGGCCACTGCATCAACTAGTTGGTAGG
>QXYP01000269.1:0-3313 GCA_009886815.1 Halieaceae bacterium | reverse complement strand
AAATCAGCCACTGGTCCTGTGCGAACCAGCTTGCCGCGTATGAGCCCGCAGCGGTATGCCTCCCAACATCTGGCAAAGCAAAGCCCAGCATTGCTTCAACAGCTTTTCGGCCTTCGTCTTCTCGCCCCTTGCGAAGGGCAAGCGAGGCAAGCGCCTGGTTCGAAACCTCAGTGATTGTCAACCCGATAAACCGGTCAACACGCGGAGTTTCCCCCCAAAGTGGGGTGATGGATTGAAGATCAAGCACGTAGGCGCCCTCCTTCCGGGTCAAAGAAATGTGTGGAAATGACTTGGGCTTTTACATCGGTTCCCCGCACGGGATCAACCACGCGGATAATCTCACCCATGCGCTGATCACCGCCTTTGAGAAAGGCCATTCCGATGGAATGCCCCAGATGCCGCGAGATGCAGGCTGATGTCACATGCCCCTGTTCACTGTCGATATGAACATGCGCAGTTTCATTCACCAACTGGGAACCGGCAGTTATCACTTCGCTTTGCTCCACAGGCTTCAGGCCGACAAGGCGCAATCCATTGGGATCAGTCAGCCCCTCCCGCTGGTCCAGTGTGCTGCCAATACTGTCTTTTTTGCGTGACACCATACGCTCCATACCCAGCATCAGTGCGGTGGCCCTGCCGTCGAGTTCGCTACCCGTTGGGTGACCTTTTTCAATGCGCATGATATCGAGCGCCTCAAGACCATAGGGAGCTACTCCAAGATCTTGCCCCAACTCTAGCATTCGTCGCCACAGCGCATCGCCATAACTGGTAGGAACAGCCAATTCATAGGCCAGTTCACCCGAGAAGGAGATCCGGAACAGGCGTGCCCTCACGCCGCCACATACCGTGAGGGAACCGCAAGCCATGAATGGGAATGCCTCGTTAGAGATATCTATCTCAGAATCCACAATCCGCTGCAGCAGCTCGCGCGATTTCGGTCCAGCAACAGCAAACTGCGCCCAGGCCTCAGTAGTTGAGATCAGCTGCACGTCCATGTCCGGCCACAAGCATTGACGGGCGAATTCCATGTTTCTCAGAACCGCACCGGCATTAGCTGTTGTGGTCGTGATGACGAAGTGTTCTTCCGCCAACCGTGCAGCAGTGCCGTCATCGTAACAGGCGCCATCTTCGCGCAGCATGATGCCATACCGCACCTTACCAACTGCCAGCTTAGCAAAACCATTGGCATAGACCCTGTTCAAGAATGACGCGGCATCCGCGCCCTGAACGTCAATTTTTCCCAGTGTGGTCACATCGCAGATACCCACATTCTTTCGCACGTTACAGGCCTCTCGGTCAGCGGACTGTCGCCAATGGGTTTCGCCCGGTTGCGGAAACCAACGCGCCCGCATCCAGTCGCCGGCAATGTCAAAGGGCGCATTGTGTTCCCTGGCCCATTTGTCAGTCGGGGTTTCACGCGTCGGGTGGAAGTGCTTGCCCACCGTACGCCCGCCGATTGTGCCCAGTGTAACTGGTGTGTAGGGCGGCCGGAAAATTGTCGTTCCCGTTTCGGGGATCGATTTGCCGGTCAGCTCGGCCATTATTGCCAAAGCATTGACATTAGCAGTCTTACCTTGGTCAGTGCCCATGCCGAGAGTTGTGTAGCGTTTGAGATGCTCAACCGATTGGTAGTTCTCCTGATATGCCAGCTTAACGTCCTTAACGGTCACGTCGTTCTGCTGGTCAATCCAAGCACGGCCCTTGCCATGGGGCACATGATAAAGTGGCTGGAGGTTATAGGCGCTGTTAACGGCGCGCGGCAGCTTCAATGCGCTGGCAGTGACACCGAGGATTTCCAAAGCAGCCAAAGCTTCTTCCGACCCACTGCGCAATGCGTCTTCAGTCGAAAATAGGCCTTTGGCCGCACCCGCCACCGACATACCAACTGGGATGTTCTGGCCAGGAACAAAAGCTGCAATACTCTCATCCCAGATAGGTCGGCCGCCCTGGTGGCAGGTCAGGTGGACGTTGGGATTCCAGCCGCCAGACACGCCCAAGGCACCACAGGCTAGCGTTTCTTCGCTGCCATCCGCTTGACGGACCCGGATGCTGCTCAGGCCATGCCGCCCCTTGGTGCCTATAACATGCGCGCCACTGATCAGCCGCACATCAGTCAGTGTCGGCGCATCCAGCCGGGAATCGACAATAGCTGTGACATCAACACCTTTTGCAATCAGGTCTACCGCAGTGCGATGACCATCATCATTATTGGTGAAGATCGCCACCATCCGCGCGGGCGTTGCAGCCCAGCGGTTGGCATAGGTCCGCATCGATCCTGCCAACATCACCCCCGGACGGTCGTTGTCCGGGAAAACAATTGGACGCTCGGTTGCCCCGGCACAAAGGATCGCACCCTTGGAATATACCCGCCAAAATGTCTGCCGCGGCTTGCCTTCCACAGGAGTGTGCAGATGGTCCTGCACCCGCTCGACCACACCATAAACCCCGTGGTCAAAAGCCCCCATCGCCGTGCTTCTCGGCATTAGGCGTACATTGTCCATCTCAATTAGCTCGGCCACAGCCTGCTCAACCCATTCGAACGCAGGCTTTCCGTCGATATCTTCCTGTTCGACGTTCAGGCGCCCACCAAAACGGCTATCTTCATCAACGAGGATGACGTTTGCGTCTGCACGGCCAGCAGTCAGTGCTGCCATCAGGCCAGCGGGCCCACCCC
Organism: Halieaceae bacterium; assembly: GCA_009886815.1. GTDB lineage: Bacteria > Pseudomonadota > Gammaproteobacteria > Pseudomonadales > Halieaceae > Luminiphilus. Next base: position 639 of record QXYP01000269.1, on the reverse strand, counting down.
CGATTACCAGCAGATCGCAATGGAGGAAGCCCTTTTCATATTCATCAGGGTCATCTTCCCCAGACAAGCGACCAAGGCCAGCAGCTGAGCGGATGATGGGTTCATAGACTTTTTCCCAAAAGGCCGCTGGCCACATGAACGTCTTGTAATAGAAACCGGCGCTCAGAATATCCGAGAAAAAATCATTCAGGGCAAGCAGGTCGTAACGTAAGCTGCCCTTGTAGTTCTGTGAACAGGCACTCAGTCCTTCATACAGCTCAGCTACTGTAGCACGTGTGTTTGGTTCCTGCCGGGCTCCATTGCGCAATTCGACCAATGCGTTTGGCTCCTCAGAACCAGCAGTGAAAATACCACGACGCAAGCGTGTCGCCCTCATACCCCTGATAGGCACGCCCATCAAAATTAAAGTTCAGTGGCTTTCCACGGTTGATCAGGCCGCCATTCAAACGGTTGGATTGTGTCATTTGCTGCGCCCCTGTTTGCGGGCCACGTCACTGGCCAGTTCGACATTAGTGATTTCATGCGTAACCGTGTTGCGTGTCACGACCAGCCACGAGCGGTCGCCATGCTCGTGATACCAAAGCTCACGGTGCGTCCCGGCTGGATCATCTCGCAGGTAGACGTATTCGAAAAACTGAT
>QXYP01000268.1 GCA_009886815.1 Halieaceae bacterium | reverse complement strand
GGCACAGCTGCCGGATACTCAGAAGAAGATGCTGCGCCTTAGGCGGGACTTTGAGGCCAGCCAGGCGATCTTTATTTCGCTCGATAAACGTCGTCAGGAGCTGTCGATCCTAAAGGCAAGCACCGTGGGTAACGTTCGCCTGCTGGACAGCGCCGGGGTCATGCCCAATATCGTCGCCCCCAAGGCAAAGCTTATCATTGTGCTTGGCGCCCTGCTGGGGGGTATGTTTGGCCTTGTGTTGGTGGCACTGCGCTTTTTTCTAAAGGCAGGCATCATTGACCCGAAGGTGTTCACCGGCATGGGCCTGACGGTCCACGCCACGATTCCCTACTCTGAAAATGAGATATCCGAAAGGCCAGAGGACGCCTCGCCCAGGAATTTTCGGTTCAAGGACAAGGCCAAGACAAGGCCTAATTACAGACTCCTGGCGCATGACTGCCCGGATGACTCGTCGGTTGAGGCGATCAGGAGTTTCAGGACTTGCCTGCGTTTTTTGATGATCGGCGCTAAGAACAACCTGGTGATGATATCAAGTGGCAGCCCGGGCGTGGGGAAGTCCTTTGTTAGCGTTAACCTCGCTGCTGTGAGCGCAAAATCCGGGCAGCGCGTGCTGATTGTTGACGCTGATATGAGGAAGAGCTACCTGCACCATACCTTTGGTGTGAGCCCAGAGAACGGCCTGGCCGAGGTCCTTGCTGGCACCCTGGACGTGAGTGATGCGGTCAGGGAGACGGTGGTGGATAACCTCCACTACATGCCGCGGGGTGAGGTCCCCATCAACCCGTCGGAACTCCTGATGGGCCCGATGTTCACTAAACTGGCAAATGAGCTGAGTGAGGCCTATGACCTAGTGTTCTTTGATACGCCACCGATTCTGGCGGTGACTGACGCATCGATTATTGGCACCTACTGCGGCACTAACATGATGGTGGCTCGCTTTGAGGCGTGCACAGTCAAAGAGATTACCGCGGCCAACAGCCGCTTCAATCTCAGCGGCGTTGATATTAGGGGTGTTATCTTCAACGCGGTTCAGAAGAAGACCGGCAGCTACTACTACGATGAAGTTTTCGCTTATGGCAAAAATCTAGGGGATTATCATAAATCGCCGGCTAGGGCAGGGGCCAATATGGCTGCCAACCAAAATTTATTATCGCCTGAAGAGCGCGAAGCATGAGCGGGAATCGACGAGGAGACTCGCCACCAATGACTGAACTTACCTGTTCTAAAGTCTGCGATGGAATACGGCAATTGAGTACAAGAGTCTATCTTGTTGGAGTAAATCTGGTGTCTTTGGTCTTTTGCGCATTTGGCCCGATGTCACTGATCGTCTCAGTAGCGATGGGCTGGTTGATGCGCGCTCGGTACGCGGTCGATTTCGTCACCGGTCACGGCATTGGCCAGCAGAAATCATCGCCCTTTGATTACTCAGAGGGGCCCCATTTCATGATGAGCTCTGGGGTGGCCCGTGAGGCCTAAATCGTTTTGAATCAGTCCTCGCTCACCCTGCTAGTCGGGCTCCTACTGATGCTTTGGGGCGTCAACGGCGTGTCGGGTACAACGACGCGTGCGGCGGTCGCCGGCCACGACGGATCGGTGGTCAATAGCGTCTACAGCGCAAAGCGCCTGGCACTGGTCGGGATAGTGGGGAGCAACGTTGCCAGCGAGTTAATTAAGCGAGGTCAGGAAAGGATCATACTCGGCACTGCGGTGCGCAGCAGTCGTCAAGCTCAAAATCAGCAGCCACACTCCGAGGTGGGCACCTAAATGATGGGCGTCCTGCGCCAGCAACTGTCTGACCTGCTGCTGCCCGGCAACAGGACTGTTCGCAAGCTAATCATGGTGGCGATGCTGGCGTTCTTAACGTTCGGTATCACTGGCCTTGGCGTGGTTACCCTGATGTATTCCCTGTCGACCATGCGCGCCGGCCGTGACTCGGCCGCGTCTCATGGCATCAGCTCAGTGAGCTCGTCCCGGCTGGGTGGGGTCGCCATTGTAATGAGTTTCCTGGTCGTCCTTACCGCTATGATCTTACTAAACCCTTCCAGCCTTGGCGCTGCAGGGGACGCCAGGTTCCTGCCCGTCTGGTCGACGGTCTTTGTCTGCGCCATCCTAGGTGCAGCGGAGGACTTTAAAGCTGACCTGCTGAGTCCCCACCTCCGGCTGGCGGCTACGCTGTTAGCCTTCGGTATCTTTCTCTGGACAACGCCAAGCTTTGTGCCTGACGCGATCGGTGTCCCCCTGCTCGATGGGCTATTTGCGAGCCCAGTGTTGGCGTGGGGTGCTTGCACCCTGTTCTGCGCTGGCTTTATAAATGCATTTAATATGGCAGACGGCGCCAACGGGCTGGTGTCAGGCATCGTGACGATCACGTTCGGGATCCTGTTCCTCGAGTATGGTCGCCCGATCGAGGGCGTGCTCTTTGTTGTGTGCCTGATATTCCTAATCTTCAACGTGATATCGGGCTGGTTCTTTTTGGGTGACACCGGGAGCTACGGCCTAGGCGCCGCGCTTGTGTGCTACGGCCTTCTGGGAGTAGCGAATGGGGACTTCTCTGCGGGGTTTATGGCGTCACTCCTGTCCTATCCTTGTGTTGATTTTTTGGTGAGTATCATACGCCGAGGAAGGAAGGGCGAGTCGCCGCTGAGGCCTGACAACGGTCATCTACACAACTGGCTCTATGGATTCTACGCCCCAAAATTTAAGTCGCGCGTCGTCCCCAACTCGCTCACGGGACTCACCATAAGCCTCTGCTCATCGGGGGTGTGCCTTTTGATCTACCTGTCGGGCTGGTTGCCTATCGAGAGCAACGCCTGGTTCGGTGTGCTCGCGCTGCAGGCGGCGCTCTACCTTGTCGTGCGCTCCCGTCTGCTAAATAGCCAGTCCGTGGCGAGTCCGGATACAGAATTTGGTCGCTTTTGACTTGACTTAATATATATAAACGCATAATTCAGGCGACCTGAACGCTGTGTTTTGCTGGTAACTCATTGGACACGCCCGGGACATCCCGATCGGCGCCGTGCGGTAGCCTGCCTGGACACTTTTTAACGTCACTCTCTGACAAAAACACACTGCAAGCGCTGAGGATCCTTGAGAGGAATCCTGAGCTGTCCCAGCGTGAGCTTGCGAAGGAGCTTGGCGTGAGCCTTGCCACAAAGCTGGGCACATGCAATACACTGAAATTATCTATACGCAAAAGAATAGTAGTGCGATATAATTTCCGTTAATGAATAGAAAAGGGAAGACAATATCGTGCGTGTAACAGGTATAGTATTGGCATTATCTGCGTTGATTTTAGTGCCAGTAGGGACAGTGCATACTGCCGATCAGAGTAGTCGCAAGCTATTGGTCGAGCTCAATCACGAGTCCTCTGTTGTTAAGCTCCCACAATATATTGCCGTCGGTCTTATTGGATCAGAGGTGATGGAGCGTATTATCCAGAATGGGCACGCAACGGTCATTGTAGACGCTAACGTAGTATCGCAGCTCGCTCCTAATCAGACCCTATCCGCAAACTAGTCTTCAAATTAACGTCTTAGTTGGCATACTACCATCTAACCCTATACAAAGGATGTACTTACAACGTGTTGGATAAGGTTATAAGGCCGCTAGGAATAAACAAGTTTCAGGCTAAAATTGTGCTGATGTGTCTGTGCGCAGGCGTTAGTTACGGGTTAGCCGGTATCGGTGTGATTCTATTAATGACTTTTATGTCGCGACTCTCAATGGGTCGTGACTCTGCAGCCTCCCATGGCATCAGCGCTTCTGATTCTTCACGATTGGGAGGCGTCGCCATTGCTCTGATTTTTGGCGCCTATTTTATCGGCCTAGTACTGCTGACACCCTACACGCCGAGTGTGCTTAGAGTAGAGCGTGAAATGTACCTATGGTTGGCTATCTTAATCTGTGTATTTTTGGGTCTCGCTGAAGATATTAAGGCCGATTTTCTAACGCCATTTTTACGTCTAATGACCAAGTTTGCCGTGTGGGGCTGGTTTTTTTGGCTGTGGCCTGACGTGATACCCAAGCAACTGGGTATTATGGGGCTGGATGATTTATTACAAGTGCCACTGCTTGCTTGGCTATTAACCACGACGTTCTGCGTAGGCTTTATTAATGCCTTTAATATGGCTGACGGTGCCAATGGCTTGGTGCCCGGCATCGCCTTTGCCGCCTTTGTTATCTTCTTTTTGGAATATGGACGCCCCATTGACGGGATTCTGATGTTCGCCTGCACCATGTTCCTGCTGTTTAACGTTATCTCAGGCTGGTTCTTTCTGGGCGACACCGGCAGCTATGGCCTAGGCGCCATTATTTTGGGTTACGGGCTTAACGGGGTCATAGAGGGCGACTTTTCTATCTGGTTTATGTTGGCTCTAACGGCGTACCCCTGCCTTGATTTTGTTGCCAGCATAACGCGGCGGCTAGCGTCAGGGCGCTCACCGTTTGTCGCTGATGATGGCCACCTACATAATTATTTACACCGTAAGCTGAAACCGGTTTTCTCTTCAAAGGTGATGGCAAACTCCGCCACTGGCCTGCTGATTAGTGGCTGCACTGCGGGCCTTGCTCTGCTGGGATATATCACCAATTGGCGAGCAGCGGACAGCCCAGATTGGCTGTGGGTGTTTGTTGCTGAGGCTGGACTATACTTGCTTGTTATGCGCTGGCTTAAACAGCAAAGCCAGCAAGAGGGCTGACCTTTAGGCCGCAGCGCACGTTTAATTTGTTATATATAAGCGAGGCGCATTTATTGTGCTACACTTTCATCTTGTTCATCAGTTGAACAAGATGTTTTTTTTGACGGTCATGAGCGTAATGTCACGACCGTGCGGTAGCCTGCCTGATAAATAATAAAAGCCTATGCCCAACGATGAAATCCAGCTCAGCGTGCTTAGACTGCTAGAGCAAAACCCCCAGCTAACCCAGCGCCAGCTGTCGGCCGAGCTCGGCGTTAGCTTGGGTAAGACTCACTATGTTGTGAAGTCACTGATCGATGTCGGTCTAATAAAGCTGGATAACTTTCAGCGCTCCAATAATAAACTCGGCTATGCCTACCTGCTGACACCCAAGGGTATAGTGGAGAAGGCAGCCATTACGGTGCGGTTCCTAGCGCGAAAGCAGGATGAGTACAAGCGGCTTGAGCAGGAGATTGAGGTGCTGAGGTCTGAGGTTGATGCTGAGGCTGGTAGGGGTGGGGTCTGATAATGGCTTTTATCATCATCCAAACGGGATTGTTTAAACATTTTAGCAC
>QXYP01000267.1 GCA_009886815.1 Halieaceae bacterium | reverse complement strand
CGATACGTTGCCGTATACACACTTTCCAGGCGTGCGCCTTCGACCACTCGGCCACTTCTCCGAAGCCGCGGAGAATACCACAGACACAAGGACGGCTCCAAAGAGGCGCGCCTTAAAATGTCGTACTAATCCCCAAACCTAAATGATATTTTTCGGCTGATTGCGGTCCATTGAGGTTAAGCCACAAGGGCTGGCTGTACTCTGCGCGAAGATTCCAATGCGCCGCGACTTTCAGATCGATATAAACCGCAAGATCAAGCTGTTGGCCACCGAACGCCGTAGGATCGACCACAGGTGCGGGGTAAGGGAACGTTGGATTTGGCACGCTAAGGCTGACATCCTCACCCGAAATATCACCCTGCCATCGATAACTCAGTCGCATACCTGGCTCAAACAGCTCGCCCCCGGCCCAAGCCAACCAACCGGACCAAGTAAACTTGTGCCCCAAGCGGTAATCACGATCATTGTTTCCGGTGCGAATGGTCGCCAACATATCTGAGCCACCGTTAAAATACTTTCCATACTTGTCGTAGGTGACACCCAGAGGTATATCCCATGTGCCAGAGCCAATTTGCATGGTGTAAGGAAGTTGCTGATCGCCGGGAGCTCTGGGTGTGTCGCCCTCTTCATCGATAGAGCCCGTGGGAATGCTCAGGCCAAAAACGCCATGCCAGGCGCTATTGACCGAGCGAGACAGCTCGTAATTAACCAACGTGAAAACATCACCGACTCCATCAGAGCTAATATTGAACGCGTCATAGCCCGGCACAATAGATATATGGTCGGTACTTTGTTTTATGAATGGAACAGACAGTCTCACCGATACTTTGTCGGAGTACTGATAACCCAACAAGACGTTGTGCACTTCCTGAGTGATTTCGGTAGGCACTACAGGATAGTTATCCTTGGTCCTTGGTTCCGATGGCCCTGACCACTGCACATCGCTATAGCTTAGTTTTTGGGTGCCTAAGCGGTACTGTTTAAACTCAGCTCGCCCGTACCGATACGCCAAATACCACTGCCTCTTGGTACTTTCCCGTTCCTCTTCTGTGACTACATTCGCCGCAAACAAGTCCTCAATCGACACGTCTACAAGGTCGGCAGGCACTGTTTGTGCCCACGCAGCGCAATTTGTCCATGCAACTGCGAAAACGATAGCCTTTGTGACATGCCTCAATAGGCGCAGGGCACAACTATGGTTCATACCTTTTACGATTATCTCCATAAGTGTATGTCTCCTCGAAGTTCTTTGACCAACGCACCCAGAGAGCTCTCTAAATGCTTCCTATCAATCGGTTTGGTCAAATAATCAGCCATTCCTAGGGCGAGATATTTCTCACGATCACCACTCATTGCATGGGCAGAAACCCCAACCACAACACAGTGAGGCTGAAGGCCCTGTTCCAACTGCAGCGACCTGATCGCCTTAGTTGCAACCACACCATCCATCACAGGCATTTGAATGTCCATGAAAATAACGTCGAAAGCTTCGTCTGTGAACGCTGCAACAGCCTCCTCGCCATTACTTGCGCAGGAAGCTTTGATACCTAGGGTAGCCAACAACTCGCAAAGGATGAAACGGTTGACTTCAGAATCATCAACCACAAGAACTCGGAGAAAAGCGAGTGGCGATGGAGCCTGTTGTTCGTTAACGGCAACGCTTTTGAGTGGCGCCCTAAGTGACTCACCTATAAGCGCAGCCTTAAATGGATTCGGGGCTGCAATGGGCTCGATCGTAGACGATACGACAAAGGGATTAAGCACATCTTCAGGCAAGGGCAACTCTAACCAAAAACATGAGCCCTCACCCTCAGTGCTGCGAAAAGACACCGCGCCTCCCATAAGCTTAGCAAGCTCTCTGCATATGGCGAGGCCGAGACCTGTTCCGCCATAGGCTCGAGTGGACGACAGGTCAACCTGATAAAACTCACTAAAAATACCGGCTTGCTTAGCTTCAGCAATACCAATTCCCGTATCGATCACCTCAAAGCGTATTAGTGGCTCACTATTTTCAACGAGAAGTGAAACCGACAACTTCACAGACCCTTTATCAGTGAACTTAATGGCATTTCCAATCAGATTGATCAAAAGTTGCCGGAGGCGTGCAGCATCCCCCAAGACCCGGTCAGGCACATCGTCACCGCTACTTAGTTGAAAGATGAGGCCCTTACCCTTCGCCTGAATATCAAAGATAGTGCTGAGCGTGCCCAGTAAACCGCTAAGGGAGAACGGTGCCTTTTTAATTCTGAGATGGCCAGATTCGAGTTTTGTAAAATCTAAAATATCATCTATGACAACCAGCAACCCCGCTGCAGACTTTTCTATGGTGTCAAAATAAACGCGTTGCCGGCTGGTAAGTTCGGTTTCTTTAATGAGCGAAACCATGCCCACGACTCCGTTCATAGGCGTTCTAATTTCGTGGGACATATTTGCAAGAAATGATGTTTTGGTGTCCGCGGCATGCTGTGCCTGATCTCTGGCAACCTCTAGGGCGTTGATTGCTTGCTGAAGAGAGCTTTCACGATCAGCAATGGCCATTAGCAAGCTGTTGAAGCTCTGGCCCAGGGTGTTTATTTCTTGAATGCTTGAATCCTGAAAACGCCCCTCGTAATCCTCTCGACTGGTCATATCAACCATTAAGGTAGAGAGTTCCCGAACGGGCTGTAAGACGCGCCTTCCCAAGCGCCTCGCTAACAGAAAAGCGAGCAATGCTGACAGTGATATCGCCACGATTGCGATCAGCAGCGTATCTCGTATTAAATCATTCGACGGTAAGGTTTCGACCCAAATTTCAAGCGTGCCCAATTCAGCCCCCTGCCAAATCACGGGCTGTTGAATTCGTGATACAAACCGTTCTTGTGATAAGCGTTCCCATGGGTCGTCGTTGAGAACTGCAGCAAAAGGACTCAGATCATTTCGATATTCAGCAAATACTTGGCCATCACCGAGTAAAATGCGCGCCAAAACAATATCTCTAGCATTTTCCAGAGTGGCCAACACATCACTGGCAGCTGTCTCATCGTTAAAAGCAAGCGCGGCGGTTAAATTGCTACCCAGGACCCGGGTTTGAATAACCTTCAACTCATAGGTCTCGGCCATAGTTGCTCGAAAGGCTAAACCAAGACTTACGGATATCGCGAGGACGGTTACGAAGGTGGCAATGCTAACCGTGAGTAGGGAAACACGTCGATCGAGTCGCTGGGTCATGGCTTTCGCACCCCGGGCGTCACTATCGTTGCCAAAGACATGAGCCGACTGCTCGCAGAAAACCCCGCGTACTGTAATTCAGAAACGTTAATAATCAACTCGACCCGACCCGCTCGGCGTCGAAGCTCAACCATGCCGCCAGAGTCTGCAAAACCCAGTGTCTCACCAATGGTCAGCAAAGGCGCCACGTCTGTAAGCACAGGAAGTTTTGCTTCGTCATTCAAAAACAAAAGATCGCAGGATTGTAGGTCCTGGTCGTCTACCAAGATTTTAAGGGTTAGATCAGTGCCTGCTCGCCCCTTTAAAAGTGCTGCGAGAGCTCCTTGAACATTGCTTTCTTCCGTCATGCATATAGCACGAGGCTCATGGGCATCTGGCCAGGTGATAAAGCCTATCAAGTGCAGAACAAACGCTGCCTTGATCTCGGGCTCCGTGTATCCGGGTGTTGTCCCTGAGCCCTGTGCGTTAGCCTCCAGCACCGAAATCAGAAAAACACACAAATGCAGGAGTGTCCGCCTCATTGACGACCCGTACGCCAATACTCCGGGGCCACTGCATAACTCGACCTAACGGGGGTAATATCGATTCCACCTCGCCGCTGGTAATACGCAGAAACCGTTAGCGATTCGGGGCCAGTTTCCTGCATCAACTTATAAAAACACCGCTCGACACATTGCTCATGGAACTCTTGGTGCTCTCTGAAAGATTCTATGTAGGTGAGTAATTGACGTTGATTAATGGGGCGCCCCCGATAATCGATGACGATAGTCCCCCAGTCGGGCTGCGAGGTTACAGGACAGAGCGAGCGCAACCGGTGGGATACATAGGTGCTATCTGAGATAGCCCCCGACAAATCACACCAAGGCTCTCCCGGTAGGGTAACGTCGCTCTGAACATAAGACTCAAGCAACACGCCGGCCGGTTCTCGTGTGATGGGTGCCAGACCACTGGGAGGTAATATCACTAAGCTCACCTTGGAACCGGTAACACGCGCAATATCCGTACAAATGGCGTCGTGGGCTTCGGCCTCCGACTCAAAACAGTGAAAATTTAGGCTGTTGAGGTAGAGTTTTAACGACTTCGACTCGATCGTTGCGGCAGAGTCTGAGTCAATCACCAGGACCCCCACTCCATGCTGCGGATGTTGCTTTGGGTTCAGCCACGACAGCTCATAGAGGTGCCAGCAATCATAGCCACACATAGGGGGCGCAATTCCATCGAGGGCCTGTCGTCCCGCAGAACGTGGTATTGCCTCTAAGACTTCGGGCGCATACAGCTTAGGCGCCGCAATCTTATTCCCGAGTGCCCCAACCATGCCATCAAGTCCTAAGTCGTTTGCCGGTTCGCAGTAAATGTAATGAATACCAAAAGGCTACGAGCATACAGAGCAAAATCATACTTATTGCAAAGGCAATATTAACGTCGCTGACCCCCAGCATGCCAAATCGGAAGGCGCTTACGACATAGACCAATGGATTAGCCTGGGAGACAGTGGCCCAGAAGTCAGGCAGTAGATCTAAGGAGTAAAAGACACCGCCAAGGTAGGTTAGCGGGGTCAAAACAAATGTTGGCACGATGCTAATGTCGTCGAAAGTATTAGCGAAAACCGCATTGATAAAACCCAAAAGGGAGAAAAGAATGGATGTGAGCGCCACGACCAAAATCACAAGCAAAGGGCTGTAGATGGGCAGGCGGGTAAAAAACAATGACACCGCCGTCACAATAACCGCCACCAACAAGCCACGACTGACACCCCCGGCGACATAACCACACAATATGATGTAAGGCGGAATAGGAGAAACCAATAATTCTTCGACACTGTTATTAAATTTTGCGCCAAAAAATGATGCGACAACATTGGCGTAGGAGTTGGTCACAATTGCCATCATGATTAACCCAGGCACGACAAACTCCATGTAAGAAAACCCACCCATTTCGCCAATACGGGAGCCGATCAAATTTCCAAAAATGACGTAATACAGCGACATTGTGATAGCGCTAGGCAGTAGCGTTTGAGACCAAATTCGAAGGTAGCGACGAATCTCCTTACGCATGATGGTCATAAAAGCGACATATTGCTCATAACGATTCATGCGGGTTGCTCCAGCAAATTAACGAACATTTGTTCCAAGCGATTGGCTTCGTTACGCATGCTCACAACCGATACCTGTTTTTCGTGTAATGCGGCGAACACTTCTGCGAGATTTTGGCCTTTTTCAATGACCACCTGAACGGTGTGGTCATCAAGCACGGCGACATCAAATCCGGGCACGCTTAAACCCTCGTCTAGCTGCCCTGCACAATCCAGAAGAAACACCTCTTTGTGTAGGTCTCTTAAAAGATCCTTGATGGAACGATTCGTGACAATTTTTCCGTTGTTTATAATCGCGATATTACGGCACAGCGCTTCCGCCTCTTCCAAATAATGTGTCGTTAAAATAATCGTCGTACCCGCGGCATTAATCTCCCTGAGAAAATCATACATAGAGCGTCGCATCTCGATATCAACACCGGCCGTTGGCTCATCGAGAATCAATAGCTTAGGGTCATGGATGAGTGCTCGGGCAATCATAAGGCGCCGCTTCATGCCCCCGGATAACATCCGTGCACGGGTGTCTCGCTTTTCAGCTAAGCCCAAGCGCTCCAAAAAATGTTCTGTGCGACGCAACGCTTCATCGCGCGGGATACCGTAATACCCCGCCTGATTAGTCAAGATATCTTCGACCTTCTCAAAGACGTTGAAATTAAATTCCTGTGGCACAAGCCCAAGGTAGGTCTTGGCAAGGGGAAAGTTATGATTGATATCAATCCCGTGCACACAAACCTTGCCCGCCGACTTCGCCACCAGTGATGAAATAATACCAATGGTGGTTGATTTTCCCGCACCATTGGGCCCTAGCAAGGCAAAAAAATCACCAGGCTCGACCCTTAAATCGATCCCTTGGAGTGCTACAAAGCCGTTCTCATAGGTCTTTTCTAGGCCTTCAATTTCTAGTGCCGCAGTCATATTGTTTCCGGGATCAGAGAGGGATAAAGCGTATTGAGGCTCTAAAAGCACAATACTGAGACGCTAGTGTACCCAAAGCCTAGCAAGGAGGCGACAGAACTTAGGGTATTCACTTGACGCAGGCCGTTCACGCTACTAACATTCGCGCCTCTGCTCACGCGGAGTCTGTGTCCCCTTCGTCTAGTGGCCTAGGACACTGCCCTTTCACGGCGGTAACAGGGGTTCGAACCCCCTAGGGGACGCCATTTTTAAGCGGGTGTAGCTCAGTTGGTAGAGCGCAACCTTGCCAAGGTTGAGGTCACGAGTTCGAACCTCGTTACCCGCTCCAAAAATGGCACTTTCCAAACGACTCTCTGTCCTCTGCATCGCAGGGGCTGAGACGTCTGTTTTTAACCTCCAGCATTGCTCGCCAGATCGACCGTACCACTGAAATGGCTGTAGTCGCAGCGTTTCGTAAGCCTTTTTATCCAGCCCTGCAATCTGTGGTGGACTTACGAC
>QXYP01000266.1:2414-3548 GCA_009886815.1 Halieaceae bacterium | reverse complement strand
AGCGACCAATTGGTTAAAAGCCAACTGCTCTACCGACTGAGCTAACGACCCAAAAAGAATGCGCTATCACTGCGAGGTGCGTATCGTACTTATTCTCAAAAAAAGTGCAAGCTAACTATGACACCTCAGCCACTACGACCCTTTCACCTTGCCCTTCCCTGCAAAGACTTGGCCAGTACTCAGGCCTTCTATTGCGACGTTTTAGGGTGCAGCCTAGGCCGAACCAGTGAAACTTGGATTGACCTAAATTTATACGGACACCAACTGGTTTTTCATGACTGTGGCGGTGAAACCCTTCCAGAGCGGCATAACCCTGTAGATCGACACGCTATTCCCGTACCGCATTTCGGCATCGTCCTCACACCTTCAAGCTGGGATGCCCTCGCAGCGCGTCTCAGGGGCAAGGTTGACTGGATCTTAGAGCCTGACATTCGCTTCGAAAATACGCCCGGTGAACAGCGGACACTGTTTTTTAGAGATCCCAACGACTACGCGCTGGAGTTTAAGAGTTTTGCTGATGACCGGTTTCTTTTTGAGCCTTTCGACGACTGAAGCAGCCCGCAGTAGACCACAACTAACGAACTCTAACCGTCACAAGGCCCCACAAAACCACCTGTGAACTGGCCTCACAGGTAGCGGGTAGGATCGTTAACACCGGCATCCAAAAAGCCCTGTGCTCTCAGCCTACAGCTATCACAGCGCCCGCAAGCCATGCCGGCGTCAGTGGCCTGGTAACAGGACACCGTCTGCCCATAGTCGACGCCCAGCGCTAGGCCACGAGTAATGATTTCTGCTTTGGTCATATCAATGATCGGTGTGCAAATCTTGATCGGGTCTCCCTCGACACCCGCCTTAGTAGCAACGGCCGTTAAAGCACCGAAGGCCTCAATAAATGCGGGCCGGCAATCGGGGTAACCCGAATAATCGACCGCGTTGACCCCTATATAAATCTCCGAGGCACCAATAACCTCTGCCCAGCCTAGGGCAATGGATAAAAACACCGTATTACGCGCTGGAACATAGGTGACAGGAATACCCTCTGTGGGCTCAACGGGCACATCAATCGTGTCGTCAGTGAGTGCAGATCCACCAATACCCCTGAGATCGAGACTCACGGTTTTGTGAACCGTACCC
>QXYP01000266.1:1157-2404 GCA_009886815.1 Halieaceae bacterium | reverse complement strand
CCTTCAATGCTCGCTGCTACCCGGGCAGCTGCGATCAACTCAGCGCGATGGCGTTGGCCGTAGTCGAAACTCAAGGCGTAGCACTGCCGCCCTGCATCATGGGCCATAGCCAGCACGGTGGCCGAGTCCAAACCGCCCGAAGTTAGTACTACCGCTTTCATCAGCTTACATCCCTCAATGGCCCGGGGCATCGTTCCAGAGCAACTTGTGCAACTGCAGCTGAAATCGTGCGGGAACCCGGTCGTGCAGGAGCCACTGCGCTAGCTCTTGGGGGGCCAGTATTCCATGAGTGGGGGAAAACAAAACATCTCCCACCCGGTCTGATAACCTCAGCTCATCCAATTTAAAACAGGCCCAGTCATAGTCCCGGCGACTACTGATCACAAACTTTACCTGATCATGAAGGGTCAACTCAGCGATGTTGTCCCAGAGGTTTCTATGGGACTCGCCTGAATCTGGGGCCTTGAGGTCCATAACCCTGCTCACGCGTTTATCAACATCGGCTATCGGCAATGCGCCGCTAGTCTCCAGCGATACCTCGTACCCTTCTTCACACAACCGGTTCAGCAGCACCAGACATTCAGGCTGTGCCAAGGGCTCGCCTCCCGTCACGCACACACGCAAGCAGCCAAAGCTCTCAATCTGCGTGAGGATCTGGTCCAGCGATAAAATTTCTCCGCCAGAAAAGGCATACTCGGTGTCACACCAGACGCATCTCAATGGACATCCGGTCAACCGCACAAACACAGTAGGCAGCCCTACGCTGCGGGCTTCCCCTTGCAAGGAGTGAAAAATCTCCGTGATGCGAAGTGTTGGATCCAACGAGGCCGTCATACTGAGCGCTTAAAAATTCTCGTCCAAAAAATCTCGAGATAGCTGTGCCGCGGGATGACCAGAGTATTGCCGAATCACCTGGTCTAGATACTCGCGGGAACGCTCCCGATTACCCTTCAGGAAATGTACCTTACCCAGTTTGTAAAGTGCGTCCGGCACCTTCGCATTCTCAGGATACTGATCGAGTAACAGTTTAAAATTTTGTCTCGCAAGTTCTGGCTCAGGTGGCTCGACTACGAGATAGAGCTCTCCCAGCCAGTAGTGTGCATTAGGCGCGTAAGCACCGAGAGGATAACGACCCAAGAACTCCTGAAAAGCCTCAACAGCCGCGGCAAAATTACGTGATTTCACATAACCATAAGCCGCTTGATAAGCCGACTCCTCTGCGGGATCAGCCACTGCAGGCGCCGTCA
>QXYP01000266.1:0-1098 GCA_009886815.1 Halieaceae bacterium | reverse complement strand
CTCTGAGCTTTGCTCCTTGAGGCGCCTGATTTGAGCAGTCTGTTCCTCAACGACACCGTTTAGGCGGCGCACCTCTTCCTGCAACTGTTGCACTTGAATCACCAGCTCCCCAGCATTGGCCGAGGCGTTTTCAGGGCTCAGGTTGCCCTCAACAGGAACCGCTGTCGTTGTGAAACCCGAGTAGGGCTTTACGCCACCTTGCACTGAGGGCTGCACTGAGGGCTGCACTGAGGGCTGCGCGATCGGCGTTACTGCGGTCGTCGCACCCATACTGCGAGAAGCAGCGGCATTTTCTCGCTCGGCCTCAACATCAATATAATCCTGAGCTGAAACCCTGGTAACCGCCATAAGAATCGGCACTAAAACAAAAAAGCCGGCTATGACAACCGGCTTGGACTGACTATTTTTCAATGGAGGCTGGCCTTATTTGAGCTCGACACGGCGATTTTGTGACCAGTTCGCTTCACTAGAACCAAACGCCACTGGATTTTCTTCGCCGTAACTAATGCCTTCGATACGGTAGCTAGGCACGCCATTGGCAACCATGTAATCGCGAACGGCATTAGCTCTGCGCTCACCCAGCGCCAAATTGTACTCGCGGGTACCACGCTCATCTGTATGGCCTTCAAGGCGCACACTATCGTCGTTTGTTAGCAACACTGCGATATGCGCATCAACCGCCATCCGGCCCGCATCGGTCAAAGAAGAGCTGTCAAAATCGAAGTAGAAGACTGTACCGGCCGACATCGCCGCATCTTGCAACTGCTGTTGCTCTGCAGCCGCAGCGGCTTCAGCTTGCGCCTGTGCCTCTTTAGCTGCGCTTTCGTTTGTTTCGTTGCCTGAACAAGCAACCAACAACAAAGAACCGAAAAGGATACTGGCAAATTTACCGGCTACTGGGAATGCTTTCATGAGTCCGTCCTGTTTAAAAATTTGTTGGATAAACCACAGCTGTTAATGTATCGCATCCTTCAGCAAATTACTGGCTCATTGCTAAATTTTATTCCAATTTGAGTTTCAAAACGCCAAAATTTACGCCTTGAGGACCGTTATTTTGAGATTGTTCACCAATTCAAGGCAGATACGGCGACCAAGCCG
>QXYP01000265.1 GCA_009886815.1 Halieaceae bacterium | reverse complement strand
TTTCGTTGGCTCATCGTGATATTTCAGATCGGGAGTAGCTTCTCCCACAGTACTAAACTGATAAATATGATTCCTAGCGCCAATCGTTGTGGGGCCACGAATAACCACGTGGGGTTCTACGATCGTTTCAGGGCCAATAATGACCTCGGGGCCAATAACTACATAAGGTCCAATAGTTGCGCTGTCCGAAATTTCGGCTTGCGGATCGATAATGGCAGTGGGGTGAATCACAACCTAGCGATCTGCACAGAGTATAGTCGCCGAGGCACAAATCGCTCCCTCGACTTCAGAGCGCACGTCAAACTTCCAAATACCTCGTCGCTCGCTGACAATATTCGCATATAAATCGACCCTATCCCCGGGAACACAAGGGCGCTTGAACCGCAGCTTGTCCACCCCAACCAAGTAATAAAGCGAACCATCTTTGGGTGTCTTACCCATTGTTTTAAAACCTAATATCCCCGCGGCTTGGGCCATTGCCTCAACCAGCAATACGCCGGGAAACACCGGTTGATCAGGAAAATGGCCGTCGAAATAAGGTTCATTAATACTGAGATTTTTATAAGCGTGAATTGATTCACCAAGCTCAAGGCTAACAACGCGGTCTACCAGCAAAAATGGATAGCGATGAGGGAGGTGCTCCCTGATAGCAGCGATATCCATAATCATGACCCTTCCCCCTCGACCTGATTCATATTTGACAACTGCTTTTCCATAGCCGTTATGCGTCGAGCAATCTTTGCCAGTTGCTCGAATCGCACGGCATTTTTACTCCAGTCCCGGTAGGCTTGTATCGGTGTTCCGGAGGCATACAATCCGGGCTCTTCTAGGGACTTACTGACCCTGCCCTGACCGTTGACATGCACATTGTCGGCGATCGTAAGATGATCGCCAATACCGACCATGCCAGCGAAAGTACAATCTGCACCAATAACCGTACTACCCCCAACACCACCGCAGGCCGCAAAAGCCGTGCGCTCGCCGACTTTGACGTTGTGCGCAATGTGCACCTGATTATCCAAGATGACATTATCTGCTATCACGGTGTCTTCAAGGGCACCTCGATCGATAGTGGTGCCGGCTCCAATTTCTACACGGTCACCAATGCGAACACCGCCTCGCTGCACGATTTTCGTCCAGCCATCGGCAGAGGGCGCAAATCCAAAGCCATCGGCTCCGATGGTTGTATTGCTATGAATAATGCAGTGATCGCCAATCTCAACGCGGTGATATAAAACCGTGTTCGGGTAAAGGCGCGTCTGGCTTCCAACCTGAGTGTGATGCCCTATATAAACACCAGCCCCTATAGTCGTGCCTTCGCCAATCACGACGCCCTGCTCAATAACGGCGTGAGGACCCACGCTAACGCCCGCACCAAGAACAGCAGTCTCATGAACCACGGCGCTTTCATGAACCCCTGCAGGCACGTTCGGTCGATCATCAAACAAGTGGCTTACTTGCGCGAAGCTTAAGTAAGGATTGTCGCTTAGCAGTGCCGCACCCGACCAGTCTTCAGCCCATTCGGGACGCAAAATAAGCGCCCCCGCTTTGCTTGCTTGGGCCTGCGCTAGGTTGGTTTTTTTAGCCACAAAACTCAGCTCCGCGGCCGCTGCAGTTGTTAATGGCGCGATACCCGAAATTTGAAGTTCGGGCTCCCCGAGGAGCTCGAGATTCAGTCGTTTCGCAATGTCACCCAGCTTCAGCAAAAGGAGCTAACTTCACTCTTCAGCGGGCAACTGATTGAGCTTGTCTGTGACCTTTGCGGTAATACTGTAGCCGAGGTCGGCGTGTATGACCGTCTGCTGTTGCAGCAGTAAGCCAATTTGTTCCGTCGTAATAATATCTCGAAGAACCTCCCGAGCCTTGGGAGCCAGTTCTTGGAAAACGCGCTGGGCATTTTGCTGCTGCAGGGTTTGCAGCTTTTTAGCGACATATTCAAGATCTGAATTTTTGCTGGAAATCTTTTGCCGGGCAGCGACCATCTGATCTTCGCTCATTGCCGCCTGATCACGCTGAAACTCTTGCACCAGCTTATCGAGTTCCTCTCGGAGGTTTTCAAACTCATTCTTGTCGCTGGTGAAATCTTCGTTTTTTTCAAACTCAGCTAACCGCTGCTGTGCCAAATCGGTCTGCAGAATAGCTTCCTCTAAATTGACAACCGCGATTTTACCTTGCGCCATTGCCAGCGTAGGTAGGATCAGTAGTGCCGCAGACACCAAAATTTTATTGAATGGTTTCACAACAATCTCCCTTAACAGAGTTTTTTAATTAGAAACTTCTACCCAGCGTAAACTGGAATACTTCGCGCTCATCGATCTCGCTGGCATTAAGCGGTTTGGCCAAGCTAAATGTCAGCGGGCCGAAACCTGACAGCCAAGTCACACCAATGCCGACAGAGTAACGCAGCTCACCGGCATCGACATCAAAACAGTTAATCTGGTTGCCGCGGCAGTTGGTGTTGAAGACGTTACCCACATCAAAGAAAAATGCCGAACGAAGTGAGCTCCGATCCTTGATAAATGGCATGGGAAACAGCAACTCAGCGCTGCCTTCGGCCAATACGTTGCCACCAAATGGATCGGGCCTCGTTGAGATAGGCTGCACGATAAGCT
>QXYP01000264.1:4258-11364 GCA_009886815.1 Halieaceae bacterium | reverse complement strand
ATGGTTTTCCGGCGATGCTTCACCGGCACCCCTCGGTCAACTATTGACTGCTATGCTCGTGGCAGGTCTCAGCGCTTATGCCACTATTGCTGTATTTCTCGGTATTCTTGAGCGGATTGGTCTCATGCCTTTTGTTTGGTATCGCCTCGCTTTGGGTTGTGGGCTGGTTGGGGTCATAGTCCTTTCATGATTTTTGGAGTTGTTTATGTCTGAGCGTCTCGATGACTTGCTGGCCTTTTTAGGTGAGGCAACGTCACCCTTCCATGCCGTTACGGCGCTGAGCAGGCGTCTGCAAGACGCCGGTTTCACAGCGGTCGAGCATTTAGATGGCATGAGTTTTGAAGCAGGGCAGGGTTATTTTGTCACTGCAAATGATAGCTCTATCGTTGCGTTTCGCGCGGGGTCGGGCCGTTGTGAAGAAGGGCTTCGTATGATTGGGGCCCATACAGACAGTCCCAATCTTTCGGTAAAACCTAATCCGTTAAAGCAACGTTCGGGTACACAGCAACTGGCAGTTGATGTTTATGGTGGGGCACTGCTCAATCCTTGGTTTGATCGAGATTTATCACTGGCCGGGCGCGTGTCCTTCGTAAACTCAACCGGAGACTTGGCATCTCGCCTGATAGATTTTCGGCGCCCGATTGCCATTATTCCAAGTCTGGCAATCCATCTCGATCGTGAGGCGAATAAAAATCGCAGTATCAATCCTCAAACCGATATTTTGCCGCTGATTGCAGGCCTCCCTACAGATGAAGGCTCGAGCCTTAACTGGGGCCAGTTTCTTGCCGATCAACTTGGGGCGCAGTATCCAGAAGAGGGCGCAGTTCGAATTCTTGATTTTGAACTTTCACTGTATGACTGCCAGCCCCCAGGCCTTGTAGGGATAGACGAGGCGTTTCTTGCCTCAGCACGGCTCGATAATTTGTTGAGCTGCCATGCTGGCTTAACCGCACTCTTAGCCGCAGATCCTGCGCAGTGGTCTCTCCTTGTGTGTAATGACCATGAGGAGGTGGGCAGCACATCGGCGGTCGGAGCTCAGGGCCCTATGCTGGTGGATGTGCTGAATTCGATTACGGGTACAGCAGCTGCTAGCCGTCGATTGCGCGAACGATCAAAGATGCTGTCCGTCGATAATGCCCATGCGGTGCATCCAAATTTTAGTGATCGTCATGACGAGGCCCACGGTCCTCTGCTTAACCAAGGTCCGGTAGTCAAGATCAATCGTAACCAGCGTTACGCCACCTCTGGTGAGGGTTCTGCTTTGCTGCGGCTCTTAGCAGAGCGAGCGGAAGTGCCTCTGCAGCACTTTGTCGTTCGCTCAGATATGGGCTGTGGCAGTACAATTGGACCCATTACCGCGGCGGAAACGGGAATAACGACCATCGATCTGGGTGTGCCAACACTCGCGATGCATTCTATCCGTGAATTAGCAGGGACTGCGGATATTGATTATCTGGGCTTGCTGCTCACCGCGTTTTACAACCGCGTCGCCTGACGCATGTTTGGAGAATTAAAATGACACGTAGACGGGTGCTTACCGGCATTACGACGTCGGGAACTCCACATTTAGGGAACTATGTCGGTGCGATTCGCCCCGCCGTATTAGCGTCACGAGAAGCTGAGGTAGATGCCTATTTGTTTTTGGCCGACTACCACGCCCTTATCAAGTGCCACGATCCGGCTGTCGTTGCTCAGTCCAGCCTTGAAATTGCGGCAACCTGGCTAGCAGCGGGCTTAGATGCTGATAAGGCGCACTTTTATCGGCAGTCTGATATTCCCGAAGTCACCGAGCTCTCATGGATTCTCACGTGTAATGCAGCGAAGGGCTTAATGAACCGCGCTCATGCTTACAAAGCTGCAGTTCAAAATAATCGTGAGGGGGGAGAGGACCCGGATTTTGGAATAACCATGGGGCTGTTTTCTTACCCGGTGTTGATGGCTGCGGATATCCTTATTTTCAATGCCCACGATGTGCCGGTGGGACGAGATCAAATTCAGCATGTGGAAATGGCCCGTGATATTGCCCAACGGTTTAACCACAATTTTGCCGATATTTTTACCCTCCCCAAGGCCGTGGTCGGTGAACACGTGGCAGTATTGCAAGGCCTCGATGGCCGTAAGATGAGCAAGAGCTATGGCAATACAATTCCTTTGTTCGGCACGCCCAAGCAGCTTCAGAAGAGTATTAATAAAATAAAGACGAATCTGCTGGAACCGGGTGAGCCCAAGAATCCTGAGGAATCCACGGTTTTTCAAATTTGGTCAGCGTTCGCGACTGAAGCGGAACGCGAAAGAATGTATGCCGATTTTGAGGGCGGTATTGGATGGGGCGATGCGAAGAAGCAGTTGTTCGAACTGGTCAACGGCGAGCTAAGCGAAGCCCGGGAGCGATATCATGAGCTGATGGCGCAGCCTGCCCAGGTTGAGGACGTACTGCAGGCAGGTGCAGAACGACTGCGCCCAAAAAGTAAGGCACTCTTAGAGCAGGTGCGCGATGCGGTGGGGCTTCGTGCCTATGCCTAGCGATGTAATCCCAAAAGCTTTGACTGAGGCCGTGGCGTTATGACGGCAAAATTTTTGGAGCATAACGACGATTTCAGTGTTGCCACTAATGAGCCGGTGCATTCGGGCAAAGTACGTTCGGTCTACTGGCTGAAGCCAGAGGATAGTCGTCGGTTGATTGAGCAAAGGCAGTATCCAGTCGCCCCTGATGCGGAGCTTGCCGTTCTCATTGTTTCGGATCGCTTATCTGCATTCGACTGCATTTGGCGAGCGGAGGGCGGGCTTAATGGTGTGCCGGGCAAAGGGGCGGCACTCAATGCCGTGTCCCAGGAATGGTTTAACGCCTTTGCGGAGGCAGGTCTTGCCCGGAGTCACATTCTCGAAGCACCACACCCCCTAGTATGGATCGTTCAGAGAGCTAAACCGGTAAAAATTGAGGCCATTGCTCGTCAGTACATTACCGGCTCACTCTGGCGGTCATACGCAGGAGGTGAACGGGTCTTTTGTGGCATCGATTTGCCCAATAGCCTCCACGAAAATCAGCGTTTAGATAATCTATTGATAACGCCCTCGAGCAAGGGTGTTCTGAAAGGGCTGGAAGGCATCTCGGAGGTCGATGACGTTAACATCACCCGTGCAGATTTAGAGCGTCACTGGTCGAGCCTGGGGTTTGAGCGGCCCCAAGATATTGACCTGTACGAACGGCTACTTCGTGAGGGCTTCGCTGTTATTGCGGAGCGCCTAACCAAAATTGGTCAGCTGTTTGTTGATACTAAATTTGAGTTTGGTTACGCCACGAGCGCGGCAGGCACCAGCGAACTGATTTACATGGATGAAGTCGGGACACCTGATTCATCCCGTATTTGGAATGCATCGGCTTACGCTCAGGGCCATGTGCTAGAGAACAGTAAAGAAGGCTTCCGACAGGCCCTTCTGGACTGGGTGCCTGACAGAAATTTATTGCTGGATAAAAAAAGGATGCCCGAACGCGAAGCTTTCGCCGGTGAGGCCCTCTTGCCTCAAAAAATGCTGTTAGATGTCTCTGCCACTTATCTTGGTATTGCGGCACAAATTATTGGCTCGCCCATCACTGTGCCTGAGAACCCGCGTGAGGAAATCAAGGAGTTACTATCGGTTGAGCTTGGGCTAATCTAGGCAGCGTCGTAAGAGCTTGGCTCAAGGCCAACCCCCCAGCTGGCCGCTTGGCCAATGTGGACGAAATTTTACACACATCAAGACAAGGAATAGTTATGATTTTACGAGATAAGGTAGTCGATTGGGTGCGGCCGACAGCTGCAATTTTTTTAATGGCCCTGATGGTTGGATGCAGTTCGTCACCCTCAGTCCCCGAAATTTCCCACGATGGCTTGGTACTGCAGGCCGACACGAAATTTGGGTTGGTCTACGCCAAGCCAGGGGTCGACATCAGTGCCTATGAAAATTTTGCCGTGCACCATTGCGAAGTGGCATTTCGCAAAAATTGGCAGCGCGACCAAAATTCCACTCGGCGCTCTACGACGCGGCGAGTTACAGACGCAGATATGGAAGGTATCCGTGCAAGTCTTGCGGAGCTTTGCGAGACTGAATTCCTCTCGGTTCTCTCGGTCGAGCCGGCTTATTCAATAGTTTCTGAAGAGCA
The DNA here is from genome assembly GCA_009886815.1 of Halieaceae bacterium. Classification (GTDB taxonomy): domain Bacteria; phylum Pseudomonadota; class Gammaproteobacteria; order Pseudomonadales; family Halieaceae; genus Luminiphilus. The sequence goes on along the minus strand of QXYP01000264.1, from coordinate 7,223 downwards.
GGCTGGGGCCAGTACTTTGCTACTGAGGCCCAACATTATCAATCTTGATGTCGCGGCTCCTGACGTCAGCAGCCCGGGGGTCAGTCGCTCCTACACTACGGAATCCGGCGAAATGACGCTTTTTCTTGAGGTTGCCGATGCGTCCACGGGAGAAACACTTTTCCGTATCGTGGATCGACGACGCAATTTAAATTCTATGCGCTTGCAGTGGAGTAATAGTGTGACCAACACGGCAGACGCTAAACGAATTTTGAACGCCTGGGGCGAGCAGTTTCGAGAGGGGCTCGATCGAGTTTATCGGGGTGATAATAGCTAATGGCACAAACACCGATTATTCAGCTTAGCGAGACAGTTTTTGTCGCCGGTCAAATTCAGCCAGAACACATGAGCGAACTGGCTGCTCAGGGGTTTAAGCATATTATCTGTAACAGGCCAGACCATGAGGTGCCTGGACAGGCAACAATGGATGACATGGCTGAAGCTGCGCTATCTGCAGGTATTAATTTTACGCGATACCCCATAGACGCTGGCAATTTTCCCGGGCAGGATCTAGGGGCATTGACGGCATTATTTGATAGCGGTGAGCGGGTTCTAGCTTACTGCCGGACTGGCACACGGTGCGCCAACTTGTGGGTTGCGTCCCGTGACGAAGCGCAGCAACCAGCGGCTATTGATGTGGCCCGAGGGATTGGTTTTGACCTCGCTCTTGCACTGATGTGGCAAGGGTAGAGTTCGAAGGCGTTCTGCGTTTAATCGTTCTGTCCCATTGCTGTTAACAAGTCAGTGAGTGCCAGGGCCTGACTGCCTGCGAGGGATGCAATAACTGCGTCGGCGGGGGGGAGCTCGCTAGAGGGTGCTATGTGCTCGCAGTGGTAGGCCTCGGCAATGGTCGCATAATCAATGGCGAGGTCTCCTTTCAAAACGCTTAGGCTATACACCCTGAGAAGTACCCCGGCCTCAGGGCTTAATGTAGACCCTCCCAGCAAAGCAAAGCGCCGCCCCGCGGTGACTTGGCAGTCGGTCGTCTTATTCTTCACGACTGTCCAGCCAGCCTGACGCAGTGTCGCCCCGATGCTCTCGCCAGAGCGAATTTGTGCATCCTGCTCTTCAACCGCGGGATGGGCCGGCAGTTCAAAGCGGGTCAGTGCTAGAGTTCTCGTAATACGCTGCTCATCAGACAGTGAATAAAGGCTCGCAAGACGCGTCCTAGGACTCTGTTCCAGTAACTCGACACCATAGTGCCCGAAGCGCTCGCGTATTTTGTCGCTATTCAACGTTGATATTCCTTGGCGCCAGCAACTTGCGAAGTCTCGTTCCTCTTGATGACAGGGCCTAGTGGTTATGGCTAACTTCACCTTCCACAACGACTTATCCGCGCATCAGTATGTTGCTGGGTTAAAAAAAAACGTAGTCTACACCATTCGCGGGCCTGCCTGCCCCGTTTGTCACAGGAGATTCTTATGTCAATGCGATACCTCATAGGTTTGATATTCATCGCTTTATGTTTGCCCGTATCTTTCAGCGCGGCGGATGAGTTGGATGAACGAATTGATGCCCTTTACGAGGAAGAATTACGCGACCTATTTCTGTGGTTGCATCAAAACCCTGAGCTGTCACATATGGAACATAAGACGTCAGAGCGTCTTGCTTCAGAGCTAGAGGGCTTGGGTTACGACGTACACACCGGAATTGGTGGTACCGGCATTGTTGCGCTACTCGAAAACGGAGAGGGGCCGCTGGTTATGTTCAGAGCTGACATGGATGGTCTGCCCGTCGAGGAAAAGTCAGGTCTGCCCTATGCGTCAACGGCCAAGCAAGTTGATTGGGATGGTAATGAGGTTTTTGTCATGCATGCCTGTGGCCATGATGTCCATGTGACAAGCTTGGTGGGTACCGCACGAATTATGGCGGAGCGCAGAGATCAGTGGCAGGGGACGTTGATGTTAATTGGTCAGCCAGCCGAAGAGCGGGTCGGTGGTGCGCGATTAATGCGTGAAGATAATATTTGGGAACGCTTTGGACAGCCAGATTATGCCATGGCCCTGCACGTTACCTCGTCGGTTCCTACCGGCATGCTAATCGCTGACCCGGCGCCCTACAGCGGCGCAGACACGGTAGATATTTTAATTAAAGGTGTCGGTGCCCATGGTGCTAGCCCTCATTCAGGTGTTGATCCCGTGTTGCTGGGTTCGCAAATTGTTGTAGCGCTGCAGAGTGTTGTGAGTCGAAACCTGCCACCGCGAAGACCCGGCGTTATTACGGTGGGCTCGTTCCACTCGGGGACAAAGCACAACATCATTTCAGACGCAGCTAAACTGCAGATTACGGTGCGCAGCGAATCTACGGCCGACCGAGCGCTGTTGCTTGATGGCATCAGGCGTGTCGCGGAAAATGCCGGGCGTATGATGGGCTTGTCCGGAGATATGTTGCCTGAAGTTATTGTTTACGAGAATGAGGGTGTACCACCGACACTCAATGATATCGCCATGCTCGAGCGTGTAAGAGGTATATGGACTGATGCTTTGGGAGAGGGCATTTTTTACAGTGAACCCCGTTTGGCAATGGGTGCCGAGGACTTCCCATTTTTTACGGTAGATCCCTATATACCGTCTGTCTATTTTGCAGTAGGAGGCACCGACCAGGCGGATTTTGATAGAGCCGCTGCGGGTGGGCCACCGGTTGCATCGCACCACTCGCCACTGTTTAAAATTGTGCCCGAGCCATCGGTCGAGCTTGGCATAAAGGCGTCAGTGACAGGATTAACCGATCTGCTTCAATTGCCATAACAGAGGCCTTTGAAGCGATGCAGTGGCCGTTATGGGACCGTGCTGTTCGGATTATCCACTGGTACTTGCCCTTGGCGATACTATTTATGTGGTGGAGTGGTGAGGAAGGGCTCTACGAATGGCATAGCTGGGTGGGTTATAGCCTAATAGTGGCGGTCGTGGCGCGGGTATTTTGGGGG
>QXYP01000264.1:0-4248 GCA_009886815.1 Halieaceae bacterium | reverse complement strand
CGGTTTTCGTCTTTTCTTGCCGGCCCAAGGGTGGTGCTTGCCTACACCAAAGGGCGTCCATTTACCGGGGAAGGGCACAACCCACTAGGTGGCTGGGCAACGGTGGCGCTGTTGCTCGTGGTTTTGCTGCAAGGCCTGTCAGGTTTATTCGTCTCTGACGATGTCATGTTCGAGGGTCCACTGATGTTTTGGGGTGGTGACTGGTCGGGGTTTTTTGCCCAGTGGCATGAGGTTAATTGGATAGCCTTACAGGTGTTGGTTGTGGGGCATCTGTTGGCCGTGGGTTATCACCAGCTGTACCGAAAGGAACCCCTGATAGGGGCAATGTGGTGGGGTAAAACCGAGCGTCGATTTAGTCTTTCGAAGCCTAGGAATGCAAATTTGGCTGTTGGGATTGCACTGATAATTGCCGGTTTATTGGTTTTATTGATTACACTAGCGCCCCAAGCCCCAAGCTATTACTAAAAGAGAGATCAAGTCGCCATGGACAGGAAAGTGCTCGAAGCGCATTGGATGCCCTATACCGGCAACCGTCAGTTCAAAGATGACCCACGCATCATCACATCTGCAGAGGGGGTCTGGTACACCGATGATAAAGGTCGCAGGGTTCTAGACGGTCACTCTGGGCTATGGACCTCAGGCTTGGGCCACGGTCGCAAGGAAATTAGCGAAGCCGTAGCGCAACAGATTAACACCCTTGATTTTGCGCCGCCGTTTCAATTTGGACACCCTCCGGCATTTGAACTCGCTGATCGCATTAAGGGCTTAATGCCTGAAGATCTCGACTACGTGTTTTTCACAAACTCAGGCTCTGAATCGGCCGATACATCGCTAAAAATGGCGCGTGCCTATTGGCGCTTAATGGGGCAGCCCACCAAGACGCGGTTTATCGGGCGAATGAAGGGTTACCACGGGGTTAATTTTGGCGGGATCTCGGTGGGGGGAATTGCGGCTAATCGAAAATTCTTTGGTCAAGGTATTGAGTCAGATCACTTACGCCACACCATGCTGCCGCAAAATCGCTTTTGCCGTGGCATGCCTCAAGACGGGGCAGAGCTTGCGGACGAGCTCAACGAAATGATTGCCCTACATGATGCGTCCACGATAGCAGCGGTTATTGTCGAGCCTATGGCAGGGTCTGCGGGTGTCATACCGCCTCCCGCGGGTTATTTACAAAAGCTGCGTGATATTTGTGATGCCAATGACATCTTGCTGATCTTTGATGAGGTCATTACGGGTTTTGGTCGCTGTGGCGCAATGACGGGCGCAGACGCTTTTGGTGTCGTGCCCGATATTCTTAACGTCGCGAAACAGATCACGAACGGCGCTATTCCTATGGGTGCTGTTATTGCTCGGGCAGGGATTTATGACACTTTTATGGCCCATGGTGGGCCTGATTATGCGCTGGAATTTGCGCATGGGTACACCTACTCTGCACACCCGGTAGCCTGTGCGGCTGGGCTGGCTGCATTAGATGTTTTAACCCGTGAGGCGTTACCCCAGCGAGTTGCTAAAGAGGCGCCATTTTTTGAGGCGCTGTTGCATGATGCACTGGCCGACAAGCCCTACGTTTCCGATGTTCGCAACTACGGGTTTGCCGGTGCTATTACGCTAGACCCCTATCCGGGCGAACCTTTACGCAGGCCGTTCGAGGTCGCTATGAAAATGTGGGAAAAAGGATTTCTCGTACGTTATGGAGGCGATACGATTCAATTGGCTCCCATGTTTGTCATGGAGCGTCCTGAAATGGAATCGCTAATCGGTGCGCTGGCTGATTCATTAGGCGAGTTAGGTTAATAATGTGTAGAAGAGTACAGGAGCGTTTACGTTGAATATTGGTATTGTCATTGGCAGTCATCGGCTTGATTCCCAGAGTCGGAAAGTCGGCCTTTATCTAGAAGAGCAGATTCAAAAGATGGGCGCCGAGACCTGGCTGCACGATCTGGCTCACGACCCTTTACCGTTGTGGGATGAAAATCTGGGAAGTGGTGAGGGCCAGTGGGCCTTTTTGCCCGACTTGGTGCAGCAGCTGCAACAGTCCGACGGCTTTGTGATTGTTTGCCCCGAGTGGCACGGTATGGCCACGTCTGCGCTGAAGAATTTCTTTTTATTATGCGGTATCCAGTCGGGACTTGCCCACAAGCCAGCTTTGATCACAGCCGTTTCGGGTGGTGATGGGGGTGCCTATGTCGTGTCGGAGCTGCGGGCTAGCAGCTACAAGAATAATCGCTTGTGCTACATCCCCGAGCAATTAGTGGTTCGCAACGTGGGCAAGGTGTTCAATGCCGACCCACGGGAAAACGACCCAGAGGCGCATACCTACTTTGTTGACCGCGCGGATTACAGTTTGAAATTATTGTTGGCCTACAGTGAAGCACTGGGTGACGTGAGAAGCCGTGATGTTGTTGATTTGGAGGGTTATCCAAACGGCATGTGAGGGCTTTCTTGGCGGCGTGGCCTGCGGCTCTCTGCAGCAGTGAGTTCTGCCGCGGCTATTGAACCGGACGGGAGAGACATTTCTTGAATACATTGTTAAAGAGACTGGCGACTGCGCTGGCTGCGATTGTCGTGAGTTGGGTGGTCTGGTCATTCTTGGCATCTCCCATTGTGCCCGTTGTGTGGGAAGCACCAGCGAATCCCGGTCTCACCGGCGTTTTTGCCAGCAATAAGCAGTTGGCCAATGTCGATACTGTGGCTATGCCCGATCTTGGGCCTGAAGATATTGCCTGTTCAAGCGAAGGTTGGCTCTACAGCGGGCTCGAAGACGGTCAAATCGTTCGCTTCAACGACCAAGGGGAAGCCACGCTTTTTGCGCGAACCGAGGGTCGACCGTTGGGAATGATCTTTGACCAGCAGGACGCTCTCATTGTCGCCGATGCCTATCAGGGATTGTTGAAAATCGACCGCAATGGGCAAGTCGAAACACTGGTAGATCAATATCAGGGTCAGCGACTTCAGTTTGTTGATGATGTCGATATTGCTGACGACGGCACTATTTATTTTTCTGATGCCTCGATGCGATTTGAGTATCACAACAACTTGCTCGATTTTTATGAGGGATCTATGACGGGGCGATTATTTGCTTACTCGCCGCAGACGCAATCTATTGAGCTCTTACTTGATGGACTGTTCTTCGCTAACGGTGTTGCCCTGGGTCCCAATGATGCTTATGTGTTGGTGAACGAAACGGGGTTAGGGCGGGTTCAGCGATTTTGGTTGAAAGGGCCCCAAGCCGGAACGGCTGACGTGTTTATAGAGCACCTTCCGGGGACTCCCGATAATATTAATTTTGATGGCGACAGTACCTTCTGGATTGCTATGCCCTCATTGCGTGCTGGGGTTGATGGCGTCGCGGCTATGCCTTTTTTACGAAGGCTTGTTTCGGTACTGCCAGGGGCATGGCAGGAGGCGGCGGCGACCCCGGTGAGTTTCGTTCTGGGCGTTAATGTCGCTGGTGAGATTGTCGCCAACTTGCAGGATCCGGCTCTAGGCTATAATTACATTACCAGTGCGACCCCCTGTGGAGATTCTCTGTGGTTGGGTAGCTTACATATGTTTTCTGCAGGGCAGTTGCCTCTGCCTAACACGCGTTTTTAACATCCTTAAGCGTAAAATTTAGGAATTCCCCATGCCTGCACCTTTGCTATCTCGACGCGATCTTGAGTTCTATTTGTATGAAATGTTTAAGGTGGAGGCCCTCGCGACGCGGGAGCGCTACGAAGATCACAATCGTGAATCCTTTAACGCAGCGCTCGATATTGCCGAGAAAATTGCCGAGGATTATTTCGTCCCGATTCGCAAGACCGTCGATTTAAACCAGCCAGATTGGGACGGGGAAAAGGTGGTCATGATCCCCGAGATTAAGACGGCTTACGATGCGGTGGCGGAGGCAGGCCTCATCTGTCCGGATCAAAGTTATGAGATGGGTGGCATGCAGTTGCCGTTAGTTGTGGCGTCCTGCGCCATGGGCTACATCACAGCGGCGGCGAGCACCACCAATGGTTTTCACGCCCTGACGGCAGCCAATGCCAATTTGCTGGAGACGCACGCTTCGCAAGAGCAAATTGAGACTTGGGTGCCCAGATTACGCACTGGTGAGTTTGCCGGCACTATGGCGCTATCTGAGCCTCAGGCCGGCTCTAGCCTCGCCGATATGCGCACCAAGGCGGTTGCCCAGGACGATGGCACCTACCGAATATTTGGTAACAAGATTTGGATCTCAGGCGGGGACCACGAGCTTTCCAGCAA
>QXYP01000263.1 GCA_009886815.1 Halieaceae bacterium | reverse complement strand
GAAGTGCTCCGGCAACGACACCTGATGCTGTGTATAGCAAGCGCCCTGCATCAGCCCCACTGGAGGGCCTGCGCCCTCCAAATATCGAACGCTATCTTCATCTAGCAGCACAGGATGGGGAAGATGGCCCGCGATACTGTAGGTGAGCTGGTGCGATTTAAAGTTTAAAACACCCACAATCATCGTGGCGTATTTATTAATCACCAGTTCCAGCAATTCATTGTTGGCCAGTTCCAACATTTCTGTAGGGCAAACTACGGCATGATCCCCTCGGCGCAAAAAATCGGATCGTTTGCGTGCGAAGAGATTTTTTAAAAGTACTGTGGCGAAAGCCGATGAGCTTCCATGTCCGGAAACATCAGCGAGGAAAAAAACAATCTGATCTTCACCAACGCTGAAGTAGTCGGTGAAGTCGCCACTGAGATACAGCGACGGCACTATGGCGTGACTAAACCAATAGTCGCCTTCGTGAAGTGCACCTGCGGGCAATAACGCCCGTTGAACCTGTCGCCCAGCCTGCTGGTCTTGTTGCAAAACACGTAGGGAATGGCGCAGTTCGGTATTACTGCGTTCAACATCTTCTTTGCTCGCTTTCAGCTCACGCTGCAGATGCCGGTGATTAACACAACGCTCAATCGAACGTTTTAACAGCCCGGGCCGTGTTTGCGGCCTCACAAAAAAGTCGGTGGCTCCTAGGCCGAGAGCGGTTTTCATTGAGTCCACATCTTGCTCATCAGCAATAACAATAACGGGCACCTGCACATCAAAGTTTCGCATGGCTCTTCGAACAGATGCCCATGACACATTAGTCAGGTCGGCGTTACAAAGCACGCAATCCCAGGGGCTATCAGGGCCCAAAGCCCCCTTTAAGTCGGGCACCTCATCGGCGACATCGCACTGAAAAGCGCTGGAACCCAGCGCTGCAATTAATTGCTCCGCCCTCGCAGACTGATCATCAACAACCAGGACTCTTCTCACATCATTCTCAGTGCTCATGAATGAGGACTGTTCTACACGCCTTCAGAAATCATCTCCTTCCCAAGCTTCATCAAACTCCGAAAAGTCGTCGAGGATTTCGCCGTCGTTTGTCAGCAACTCCCTACGCTGCATGTAGGCATCCCTGAGAAAGATATATTGATCGCCTGACAGCAATTCATCGGCGCCTAACAAACCAGCGCGAATATCGACCAGAGAGACCGCTCGTAGCCCCCACTGCGCATCTCGCCCACCAATTTGGCCTGTTGGCGAAGCATAGGCGTCAAAAACGGTGCCTGCCGTTGCACGCACAGTGCTGGGGCCTAAAAAGGGCAACATAATAAAAGGCCCCTGTGCCACACCCCAGGTCGCCAGCGTATGCCCAAAGTCTGTTTGATATTGGGGGATCTCCATGTGGCTGGCGACATCAAAGACGCCAAAAAATCCCAGCGTCGTGTTCACCACAACCCGACCTAAGTTGTTAGCGCCATATTCGAATCGCCCTTGAAGAAATGCATTGAGCGCCGCGTTAACGTCGATAAAATTGCGAAAGAAATTGTTAACGCCCATTCTTGCGGGGGTAGGCATAACCGCCTCATAACCCACAGCAAGAGGCCGGACAACGTATTTATCAGCGCCATTGTTAAAGCCGTAGATAGCTCGATTAAAGCCTTCTAGAGGATCGTCTGTTGCGTAGACCGAGCCCCCGTGCAAAGACGCTAGCAGCAATACCAAAGCGATTAAACCGTTACGCATAAGCCCCACTTTTGCTTCAATCTCGTCATGGAATTAAACGACGATAATCTTTTGTGATACCGACCCTATCAAACCTCGAGCATGGCTACGAGGGTGGGGTAGAAAATCCCCAAAAATTCACTCTTAGCGGGCATACGTAAAAACGCTTACCTTGGGTTTTCATTTAACCAAATTTTCACTTTTTGCCATTGTTCATCGAGGCGTTTAGCAGACACAGGCAAACGCGTTCCCAACTGCTGAGCAAAGAGCGACACCCTAAACTCTTCGAGCATCCATCGATATTGCAAAGCCGGAGGCGATAACGCGGTAAGACCGGGATAATTTGCCCCAGCCTCAAGCAAACGCTCGAGACTGGGCTGCAGTAGTCTCAAACTCTTTTGATCTTTTTCAGTTTGTCCATTGAGCCGCTGAATACGGTGTAACAGCGCTTTGCCATAACGCGGATACTGCTCAATCCAGTTGGCCGGATTCATCACCATAAACCCGGGCTCTAACAAGGTCTGAATTTGAGCTGCAATATCGGCGCGAGCGGCTAAAAACTCGACCTTCGTCAGTTGGGTTAGGTGACGTTGCGCTTCAGCGAGCGGTTGTAAAAAGTTGATTAAAACTTGCTCTTTGGCCAGCGCCGTCGGTACCCATTGGCCTTTGGCAGCCTCAAGGCTCTGGGTGAATGATGCTTCATCTCTGGGCAAAGTTTCGCCCCAAATTTCGAGGAGGCTCGCCATAATGGTCTCGCGGACAAGCCCAGATCGCTCCAGCCCACTGCCTGCCAGGGCGAGGGAAGATTTGTTATCCGATAAAAGTTGCTTACGCAAATACTTCACCGTTTGGCTGCTACAGCTCATAGCAAGAGCAGCGACTCCGCGACGATGCAGCAAAACGGCATCAGGTTGATAATCATGCAACTCCACCGCAATGCGCTCGCCATGATCGACCAAGGCAGGAAATTGTTCCACTCTCATGCCAGCGGCCGTGGTGCGCCAAATATGGGGCAGCTCGCCAAAGCTCCAATTTTTAACCTGATGCTGTGCGGGTGAATTTGAAGGCTCGCTAGGCCTTTCGGCACCAGCGCCGTCACGAAACTGCGCCACCAGTGCCGCCATATCTCGGCCTTGCGCCAGTAACTTACCTCTTTCGTCAACCACTCTAATGTTTGCCCGATAAAACTCAGTCAGGCCCGCGACATCCCAGTCTTCATCGGCTATGACGACGCCCCGGGTTTTACGCAGCGCAGTCGCCAATGCCGAACAAAGTGCGACGTCATCGGCTTGCATGGAGGCCAGCGCAGCATCAACAACGTCGGGTACTGGTA
>QXYP01000262.1 GCA_009886815.1 Halieaceae bacterium | reverse complement strand
CCGATCTCCTCGAGCAACGCCAGAGCTGCATCGCCCATGGCTCCCTGCTCCAAGTTAAGGCTTCCACCCACGCCCAGTAGGGTCCTACCGTCAAGAGAGAACTCATTGCGCTTGGCGTGACCACCAAAGTCATCATGGTTGTCGAGTATCAGAATTTTCGCGTCTGGCCCGGCGCGTTTTTTATAGAGGTAGGCTGCAGTGAGGCCGCTGATACCCGCACCCACGACCACCAAGTCATAGATGATATCAACGGGTGCGAAGTCGGTCGGACGCTGTCCGTGTCGGGCCAAGGCGTGCGCCACTTCATATGAGCCTGGATGATTACCCCGCATCCCAGTCAGCGAGGGTGGATATCCCACATGCGAAAAAGTCTGACCAGAGCCGGCCAAACTGCTTAAGGGAGAGAGCGCCAGACCACCAGCCACCAGAGCCACACCATCGAGGAAATCTCGACGCGATATCTCTCGTTTAACGCCTTTTTTCATACAGCTATCACCCTAATGGCTTAACCCTCTGCCTCGTTCCAAGCAGCAGTCTCCACAACAATTTTTTCAAGGTATTGTTCAGGCATATCCCAGGTGCCTGTCCACCCTTTTGGCACCAGAAAGCCGTCACCGACACCAAAGGTCTGACTGCTGCCATCCTCGGAGGTAAGAACTACCTGACCTTGCAGAACAAGGACATACTCATCGTAGGGGAACGGTGCGGCCACCGTTAGACGAGCCGCGTCAGCACCGTAAAGTGCGGCGACCACTTCCCCTTCATGCAACACCTTCTGGGCATGCTTATTCACCCCAGCGACAACAACACCCTCTGGCCACGGTGGCAATGCTTCCAAGGTATCTTCTAGCAGTGCATCCACCCGCAAGGGCAGTACCTCAGGGTCAGCCTCACCTGTGGGGCGTTTGGAGCCAAACGTGGAAGCAATAGTGCTCTCGCTTTGATTCCACGCCGCAGTCTCTACAATAACCAACTCTCGAAAAGGTGTAGGCATGTCCCAGGTGCCCATCCACCCCTTGGGCACCAGGAAATGATCATTCGGTCCATAGACCTGACGATCGCCTGCGACGGAAGTCAGGACGACTGTCCCCTCGAGCACCCGCACGAACTCATCGTACGGATAAGGCTCATTAATGCCGATAACAGCAGGCACTGACTCGTAAATGACGACAACAAACTCGCCCTCATGAAGCACTTTTTGCCCATGAGCACTTTCACCGGATATCAGCATGCTTTCTGGCCAGGGTGGCAATGCTTGCAGTGGCTCCGTCATTAAGGACTCTGTCCTAAGTGGCAATATGGAGGAGTCAGCTTGTGAGAGTGGAGTCATTAAAGTAACCGCCAATACAAGGATGAACGTCAGTCGTTTAGTCATTGAATACTCCTATGTAAGCAGACACAAAGCCGATCAAAAACGCATGTTCAATTCAGCTCTAATCATGCGCTTGTAACCCCAATGCAGCATAGGCCCCCAGCCAAAGTCCCCCCGTAGCGTCGCGTAATCTTTATCAGTCAGGTTATCGACTGCGATTGCGAAGTCCCAGGCTTCACTGCTGGGCACGTAGGTAACCTTGGCGTTCATGACCCCATAACCATCCTCTTCCAAGAAGTTATCCATGTCATGGAAATAGTCGCCTGTGTAGTTGTACATGGCGAACCAATTGAGAGTGCCGCTGGCAAAGGGTTGGTCAATCATAGCGCCTAGCGAATAGGTCGATTGGGGTGCGTACGCCAAGGTCTGACCATCGAGCACTCCAGAACCGACCTCCGCTTCGGAGTTCGCATAGTTCGCCATGAGTAGGACGCTGTCATTGGGCGCGTAATTGAGTTCAACCTCAAAGCCTCGCGAGTCGACGTCTCCCGCGTTAGCGATTTGTAGCCCCGTCTCAAGTGTCAAAGTCGCGAATTGCAGCGCCTCATAGTCGATAACGTAGAACGAGCCATTTAACTGCATCCGCCCCTCCATCATCGTCGACTTGAAGCCTAGCTCGTAGGCAGTACTGGTCTCAGGATCGAAATCGATGATGGTCTCGGCAATAAAATCACCATCTAAGTCAGCGACTGAGGTATTAAAACCACCACCCTTGTAGCCCTGCGAAACGCTCGCGAACAGCATTGTGGCGTCACTAACGTTGTATTGAGCGATGAAGCGCGAGGTAAGCTCATCCCATTCTTTTGTCTCACACAGCTCGCCAGGCGTCGGTCCGCCAGCCTCACCAAAATCATCCTGTAAGGTGTTTGTACACCAGTCCTTATCATCGGAGCTCCATCGAGCGCCCGCGGTCAGTGCTAGTTGATCAGATGCTTGCCAGGTGATGTCGCCGTAAATCCCCATTGATTCATTTTCTGCTTTGCTGGAGATGCGTTGGCTTCCGACCGGAAAACCGAGCGCGGTGGCTACGTAGTCAACTTCCCATCGGGAATTGTCTAAATCCTCGCTGTAATAACTCACGCCTGCGAACCAGTCGATGGCCTCGGAACCTCCACTCAACCGAAATTCTTGATAAAACGAGTCGGCATCACCTCCGAGACCCACGGGTATATCGAGACCGCCCACCGCCCCGCCAGGAACGCCAAAGACAGCCTCGTCGATGGTAAGATCGTCGGCTGTTCCATCAACGTCCTCAAAGTAATCATTTTCACCGCTTCGCGAGTCTGTTATCGATACCAAGGTCAGTGACTCGCTCAACGACCAGGTCAAGCGCAAGCCAAAGCCGTCGTCTTTATTTTGCTCAAAGTTGGGCTGGTTAATGGCAAAACGATCCGGGTACTCAACACCCGGTTGAGCCGGGTTGGTAAGGATGCTCACAGCGCTGGTGTAGTTTGTTTCGGCATCGCCCTTGTTGTATTTAAAAAGCGCTTCGAGGCTGTCAGAAATATCCCACCGAGCCGATAAGCGCAGTACGTCACTCTCGGTATACATTTCTTGACCGCTGTTTACCTCGGTCCACATTCCCTCCCACTTTTGGTTTTGATAGGCGAGACGCAATGCAAACGAGTCACTGAGCGCCCAGTTTCCCACTAGCTCATAACGCCGCTGACCTTCGTCACCCATCGACAAGCCGAGGTGGAGCTCATCTTCATCACCCGGCTTATTTGTCACCAAACTGATCGCACCTGCGGCCGCATTTCTTCCAAAAAGCGTGCCTTGAGGACCCTTCACCACCTCGATGCGATTGATATCAAAAAAGTTACTGGTCGCAAAGATATTACGGCCCACGTAAGCGTCATCAATAAACACCCCGACTGAGGGTTCCGAACCAATGGTCCAGTCGTTACTACCAATACCGCGAATGGCCCAGGTGTTGGTCGCTAAACCATAGTCAGCACCGCTTAAGCCAGCGACCATCGGAATGACTTCGGTAATCGTATTGACGCCTGTTTGCTCAAGCAGCTCCTCATTCACAGCACTGATCGAGATCGGCACCTCCTGAAGGCTTTGCTCACGTTTCTGAGCCGTAACCAACACTTCCTCGAGTTGTGCGAAGGCGGAATTCGCTGTGAATAACACCGCGATAACAATAGAAATCTGTTTTTTATTAATATTTTTCATAGTCTTATCTCCTTGCAAGGGAAAAATATGCTGGGGTAAACACATCCCCATGTAGACGTCTGTAGACGCTCTCGAGTTAGGGGAGTCACCCTCCCAAAGGTGTTCGGTCACGCCTGAAAATGGCGAGCATGACGAGCAGTAAAAAGAGGAGGGGTATGAATGTGAGTCCAAACACGATCTCAATATCGGCAGCGCCAATCACGCCGGTGAGCAACAAAATCAGAGCGACGTGAAAGCCCAGGCCAAACAGGCCCAGCGACGCAGCTGCAATGGTTGAAAGTCTGTCCACACGGTCTACCGCGCCCATCATCAGGACAGCAAAAAGTGCGTAAAGCCAAAATCCGAGGTAATCGAAAGAGGTATACAGAGAAAAGGGTATGGACACGTTTAGCAGCGGGAGTAGTGTTTCAGCCATTTTGGAACCCGAGCCCCCGGTGACTGATGCCTCAGCCAACATGGGAATTGTCCAAATTGCCATGAACTTGGGAATTGCAAATGCCATAGTGGCCATAGCCACTGCGCCGACAGCGAGGATCACCCTTAGCGGTGCAACGTGACGGGCGCGCAACGCAATAGCGAGAAAGAAGCCTGATAGGCTTAGCATTGCGATGATCTGATTCACCCAGCCCGCGACAAACGACCCCATATTTCCCGTGAGCCAAGCCAGCCGCTCGGCGTCTGTCGCGTTGGCTCCAGCGGGCGCATCCAAAGGAAGTAGCGCCGCCGCAAAACCTGTAAGGATGCACAGAATAACCGTGAAAAATCCGAATTGATTAAGACTGCGATCAAATGATGCATCAACCATAGTGTTCGACCTGTTGCTCTGCATTTATTCTTATTCTCCGTATCCTATTAAATCTTTTCTGAACCCGGACAAAGGCTTTTACATGTCAAGTGACAGGTTATAACATGTCATTTGACATGCTGGCAAGGTTGACCAATGAGCTACAAAATTACGCGCAGGGATTTAGTCGGGAGCATCGCTATAGGAGCTGGAGGAATGCTTCTCGGAGGATGCGACAAAAAGTCGACTTCGCCGGTGGAAACAGCGGCACTTCCGGGCCCTCAATCGAGAAACTTCTCTGGCTACTACCCACCCACAGAGACCGGTATGCGTGGCAGCCATGAGGGCTCCTACGAGGTCGCACATGCCCTGAGTTGGCGTGGACAGAAACCAAGTGCGTATCGGGCACTGGACGAACACTACGACCTTGCCGTTGTGGGTGCAGGCATGAGCGGCTTAGCCGCTGCGCACTTCTTTCAGAAAAAGATGGGGCCGGATGCGCGGATTCTTATTTTGGACAACCACGACGATTTTGGCGGGCATGCAAAACGCAATGAGTTTCATCAAGACGGCCGAATGATGGTCAGTCTTGGCGGTGCTCAGAATATTGAGTGGCTATCTTACAGCGATGAAGCGGCCCAGCTAATGAGCGATATTGGTCTCAATGAGGATTTCCTTGACCTAATGGCCGAGCGCACCGCCGCTGACTTGGCTCTGGTGGGGAATCTGGATGCCAACAACGGTGTGGCACTTCCTGGGGAGGCCGGTCATACCATGGTGAGTGGAAATTGGAATAACGTGATGTTTGGCGCGGACGGTTACGACGACGTCATTGCATCCCTTCCCCTACCAGAAGACGAGAAGAGGAAACTCACCGCGTTCTGGGGAGGCAAGCAAGATTTCCTAGATGAGCTATCCATGAGCGAGAAGTGGGACTACATCAACTCGGTAAGCTACAACCAATACCTAATCGATAGAGTGGGTTTATTACCCTCTACCCTACCCATACTCAATGCAATCATCCTCCACCTCAGTGGTATGACCGGTTGGAACTTAACAGTTGGCGAAGCCATCTTAGGCGGCGGGAGCGGTATCAAGTCGATGGGGTGGTTTGGCAAAACTGCTGCCAAACTGGGCGGCGCCTTTCTCGACAGTCTTCTGTATACACGAATGTTCCCTGACGGAAATGCGTCGGTAGCCCGCTTACTAGTCCGACACTTGATTCCCGAGGCGGCACCCGAGGCCACGGGCCCGGAAAATATCGTCGCAGCGCGATTCAACTACGACGCGCTGGACCGGGAGAATCATCGGGTGCGGCTGCGTCTTAACAGTACGGTGGTTGGGGTCAGAGAATTACCTTCGTCGAGAGTGGAAGTGGACTATGTTGAGCGAGGAGAGGCCAAACGTGTCACCGCATCGCATTGCATCATGGCCTGTTATAACGGTCTCATCCCTGATATCTGCCCTGAAATGTCGGAGACACAAAAAGAGGGTCTGCGGTATGGCGTCAAAACCCCATTTGTCTACGCCAACGTGCAACTTCGTGATGGAGAGGCTTTTTCACAGGCGGGCGCCACGCTTTTTCAATGCCCTTACGACCCCTTTCAGTGGGTAAGCTGCGCGCCCACGGTGAGCGTAGGTGGCTATGAACCTCCACGGAGTCCCAGTGACCCTATGGTCATGTTTATGATGCATTCCCCAATGTCACAGGACGCACCCGACGCGGGCGTATCAGTACGAGATCAACTTCGGTTGGCTCGCACGCAGATATACAGCACACGTTTCGAGGACTACGAACAAAAGATCCGGGCTCAACTCCAATCGATGCTCGGGCAATATGGCTTTAATCATGCATCGGATATTCAGGCAATTACGGTCAACCGAATACCCCACGGATACGCTTACCCCTACGTAAAGCTAGATGACCCCGACTGGGAGCCTGGACAGGCGCCTCATGAAATTGGTCGAGCACAATTTGGTCGTATCTCTGTGGCCAACACAGACTCGGAAGCAATGCCGCTGATGGATGCGGCCTTCGACGCCGCCTATCGCGCTGTCGAAGAGCAGACGGTCTAAAAATGACCTAATCCGGTCTGCTACGGTCGGTTGTGTCTGTCACGCGCGTGAGTAGCGCTGGGCGACAAAACTTAGAATCACCTCGCGAACCGATGATCGGTCCGTCATCCAGCGGCGACCTGCCCCCATGAATAATGATTCGCCCTCGATCATACTCATAATGGCCAATGCCTCTGATCGTGGCTGCTTGACACCGTAGGTCGCGATTTTCGTCTCCAAGATCAATAAGAACTTGGCGTAAACATCCTCGAGTAAGTCGGAAACGAGGGGCTCTACCTGCTCCATCGCCCACAATTGAGCCCAGAGACGATCGCTAAACAACCCATCTAACGTGCCAACATGCTCATCGAGCATAAATTCAACCAAATCTCGAATGGAGGCATCATCACCGGACCAGCCACCTGACTCAAACGCCGAGGTAATTTCAGAGTCAATGTAATGCACCAGCTCTGTCAGTAATATGTCCCAGGTTCGAAAGTGGTATTGCAGCGCACCTAGTTTCATTCCACTCGCTCTTGCCAAGGCTCGCATGCTTAAACTGCCGTAACCCTCGTCGGCAATCAGCTCTATTGCGTGTCGCAAGATCTCGATCTTTTTATCGGCTGCCATAGGGTTTACCCAAAATGTTTTATGTCTTTAGAGTCGCTCAGCCCATTGTCAGTTGCCATACTTTTATTTCCAAGCTGGCTGATTAATGGCGTTTAAAAGCGCGTTACTGCTGCCTCGAAAAGGTAGCGCTCAAAACCCACAGGGCAGAGTCATGCTAGGTTTGCGAGGCTTATTGCTGTTTCGGACTTAACTTCTTCTATTGCAACGTAAGTATGGGTTTGATCGATCAAAGGGATCATCGCTAGTTTCTCGCCTAAAAATCTTTGATAGTCCTGCATGTCTGAACAGCGGATCTTCAATAGAAAATCAAACCCGCCAGCCACCATGTGACAGCTCTCGACTTCTCGCAGCGACCGCATCTCTCTTGAAAATTCACGCAGATTGGCGGTACTAGTATTGGTTAGATGTACCTGAATAAAGGCGACCGTCGAGGCGTTAAGCTTTTGGGGGTTGGCCAGCGCAACGTAGCCCAAAATGTAGCCCTCGCGCTCCAGCCGACGAACACGATCTAGGCAAGGTGTAGGGCTAAGTCCCACTTGAGTCGCGAGCTTCACGTTTGATAGGCGGCCATCCTGCTGCAGGAGCTCAAGAATTTTGCGGTCTATGCGGTCTAATATCATGCCGGGTATTATATCAGCATAAAATTTTATATTTTTATATTTTACAATATTTTATAGCGAACAAATGCCTATATAAGAGACTAAAACTGCACATTATAGTGATAATTCAGAGTTAAATATCTTTTAGCGGGCAGGCTTTCATGAAAGAAGAACTGAGGCACAACATACGGGCTCAAGCGCATGCAGACGAGGAGAGAGTGGTCAACCGCTTGTTGCAGGAAGACAGCCTAGATTCCGCGGCAAAAACCGCCATTAGCGACCAAGCGACCCTGCTGGTCGAGGGTTGTCGTCAGCGTAGCCATGAAGCAGGCACCCTAGATGCGTTCCTCCAAGAGTTTGGACTGTCAAACAAGGAAGGTGTCGCTCTCATGTGCCTCGCCGAAGCTTTGCTGCGTGTACCCGATGAAGCGACGGCCGATCAGATTATCGCAGAAAAGATCCGTTCAGGAGACTGGGGGTCTCATCAAGGCGCATCTTCATCTCGCTTTGTGAATGCCTCCGTTTGGGGGCTCATGCTGACCGGACGTGTCGTGGCCGTGGGAAATGAGACCACCAAAGACCCGGACTCTTGGGTGCAAACCCTCGCGAAAAAGTTGGGGGAACCTGTCGTCCGGCGGGCAATCCTGCAAGCCATGAAAATCATGGGAGGTCAGTATGTGTTGGGGCGCACGATTAAGGAGGCCATCCGTAAAGGTCGTGCAGCTAACAGCCCCAGCACCCGTTTTTCTTTCGATATGCTGGGCGAAGGCGCTCGCACCGCCATCGACGCGCAACGTTATTTTGATGCCTATGCCGAGGCAATTCGTGTACTCGCGGACGCCAATACAGGGGGTGACATCACTCACGCAGACGGAATATCCATAAAGCTCTCTGCGCTACACCCACGGTATGCCTTCAGCCAATATAACCGTGTTATTTCAGAGCTACTGCCCCGGGTTAAGCAACTGGCCAAGATGGCAAGAGCGGGCGGTCTGAGCTTAACGATTGATGCTGAAGAGTCAGAGCGGCTGGATATTTCACTTAACCTTTTTGAAGCTCTGGCTCGAGACCCAGATCTCACCGCTTGGGACGGTTTGGGATTTGTCCTACAGGCCTATCAGAAAAGAGCAGAAGCGACGTGCGACTGGCTTATTGCTCTAGCGAAGGAAACCGATCGGCGTTTGATGGTTCGGCTAGTAAAGGGCGCTTACTGGGACAGGGAGATCAAGCACGCACAGGAGTTGGGACTACCCGATTACCCGGTATTTACTCGAAAATGCAACACCGACCTTTCTTACCAAATTTGCGCGGCAAAACTGCTGGGTGCGGCTGGTGCTGTATTTCCACAGTTCGCTACCCATAACGCGCATACCATCTCAATGATCAAAGCGCTGGCCCAGGGCGACAGTGACTTTGAATTCCAGCGTTTGCACGGGATGGGTCAATTACTTTACGCCCAGCTGTCCAAGTCTGACGCAAGTACGCCAATCCGCGTTTATGCTCCCGTCGGCAATCACAAGGACCTACTGCCCTATCTCGTTAGACGGTTACTAGAAAATGGTGCCAACACCTCCTTTGTGAACCGATTTCTGGATGCGAGCGTGTCGGCGACCGACCTCAACCGAGACCCGGTCGAACAGGTACTCGCTGTGTCCCAGCGACGCCACTCCAAGATTCCTCTGCCAAGACACTTATACGCCCAAGAGTCCGCACCCTGGCTCAATGCAATGGGATTTGATTTGAACGACGCGTCGGTGGTCAGAGACCTCTTTTCGAGACTAACGTCACTGTCGCAAGACACGGAAGCGAGACCGATTGTAGGTGGTCAGTCCTTAACGAGCGAACTAAGACCCGTTATTAATCCTGCCTCGGGCGAAACCGCCGGTTTCGTGGCATCAGCCAGCGCAGAAGAGCAGGACAAAGCAATCGAACTAGCCGTTTCCGCACAGCCCCTTTGGGATCTGCGCGGCGCTCATCATCGGGCCGAGTGTCTGGAGCGAGCAGCTGAGCTACTGGAGGCGCAAATACCGGACCTGATGGGAATCATCGTATCCGAGGCAGGCCGAACGCTTGAAGACGCACTCTCTGAAGTGCGCGAAGCGATCGATTTCTGCCGTTACTACGCACAACAGGCAAGGGAGAAATTTACCGATCCAATAAAACTTCCAGGCCCGACCGGAGAACTTAACGAGCTTAGTCTCCACGGAAGAGGCGTCTTTCTCTGTATTAGTCCTTGGAACTTCCCCCTAGCTATTTTCATGGGACAGGTGGGTGCTGCCCTCGTAGCCGGTAATGCGGTCGTAGCAAAACCTGCAGAACAAACTCCACTGATTGCTTTTCATGTAGTCAAATTATTGCATCAGGCCGGAATCCCCGAGGATATCCTGCATCTTCTGCCCGGTGGCAAAAGTGTGGGAGCTGCTCTGGTGGCTGATGACCGTATTGCAGGCGTGGCTTTTACGGGCAGCACAGAAACCGCGAAAGGCATCAATCGGCAACTCGCTGCCCGCGATGGTCCTATCATTCCACTCATCGCCGAAACCGGTGGGTTAAATGTAATGCTCGTGGATGCAACAGCGCTACCTGAGCAAGTTGTCGATGACGTTATCGTTTCGGCATTTCAAAGCGCGGGGCAGCGCTGCAGTGCTCTGCGCGTACTTTATTTACAGGAGGACATTGCCGACGCAGTGATCGACATGCTTTGCGGAGCAACGCTGGAGCTCAAAGTTGGCGACCCAATGGAACTCAGAACCGATGTGGGACCTGTAATTGACACCGAGGCCCAGCAGCTTATCGAACAGCACACAAATAGAATGCGCCGGGAGGGGCGACTTCTGTCGCAGGCTTCGCTCGACCCCAATTTAACCAGCGGTCACTTTGTTGCGCCGCAAATCTACGAAATAGATCTCCTCGGCCAGTTAGAACGCGAAGTCTTCGGACCCATCTTGCATGTAATTCGATATAAGAGATCAGAGCTACGAGATGTGCTGGCCGATATCAGAGCGTCAGGCTATGGACTAACCCTGGGTATTCACAGCCGGATAGACGGCTTCGCCCAAATGGTATTTGAAAACACGCAAGTGGGTAACACCTATATCAATCGCAATACCGTTGGCGCTGTCGTTGGAGTGAATCCTTTCGGAGGCCAAGGTTTGTCAGGCACCGGACCTAAAGCTGGCGGGCCTCACTACTTGCAGCGATTTGTTTCAGAGAAAACGCGCACGGACAATGTGGTGGCCAAAGGCGGCAATACCGATCTATTTACGCTGTCGGAAGGTTAGGTTTGGCAAGATCGTGCAAACCCTTTACCACAACGTCTTAGCCCGCTTATGTTCCGGTAAGAGGAGGAATTGCAACCCCTGAGCAACTGCAACAGCGAGGATATTATGGTGAGACTCGTTTGGCAGCACACGCACTGCAGCACGCTCGAAACATGATCGATGTTCGGCGACAAGCCGCTCGAGGTCGCCAGGCGAAAAACCCGACCTGATAAGCGTTTGTTCCGCCGCAGCAAAGTGAAGACGCCAGAAGGACTCAACCGCCAGAGGCAATGGCGATTGCAGATAATCAGCCTGGCCCTGCCAAATCAAGGCCCTATCAAGCAAACCTCAAGCCAGAGTCTCTAGGGGTAATACAGTCGTCACAACGCGCTTTTTATTCTTAAATCTCACTGCGTTGAGCACACTTGACCAAAGACTTGTCTCACACCCCCATTAAGTGACACTGTAAGCAGCACCTCATAGCCACGGAATAAGACCCATGAGCGATACCTATGAACCTCCCAAGGTCTGGGAGTGGAAGCAAGATAACAATCAAGCCTTCGGGAACATCAACCGCCCTACCGCCGGTGCTCAGCAAGAAAAAGAATTGCCGGTCGGTAAGCACCCACTTCAGCTGCACTCCCTTGGAACCCCTAATGGCGTGAAAGTCACAATCATGCTCGAAGAACTCCTAGCAAAGGGACACAGCGGTGCCGAGTACGATGCGTGGCTGGTTAATATCGGCGATGGTTCGCAGTTTGGAAGTGGCTTCGTGGCGGCCAACCCCAACTCAAAGATTCCAGCGCTTGTTGACCACAGTGAGGAGGAGCCTTTAAGAGTATTCGAGTCAGGCTCGATTCTGCTCTACCTCGCCGATAAATTTGGTGAGTTCATACCCTCTGATCACGCCGGTAGAACAGAGTGTTTGAACTGGCTGTTCTGGCAAATGGGTGCAACACCACTATTAGGCGGTGGGTTTGGCCACTTCTACGCCTATGCACCTGTAAAGATCGAATACGCCATTGACCGCTACACGATGGAAGTTAAACGTCAGCTGGACCTTCTGGACAAGCGACTGGCGGACAACACCTATATTTGTGGTGACGAGTACACCATTGCCGATATGGCCATCTACCC
>QXYP01000261.1 GCA_009886815.1 Halieaceae bacterium | reverse complement strand
CGATCGAGAAGGCCGACCTTTGGGCTTTTTGTCGGAGTTGGAACTCAGACGTTACGCAGCGTAATGGCGCGTTTTTTGAGCAGCTACCCGACACGCTCAGCCATCACGATTTAGATCAGTTCCTAGAAGGCACTCATGATCTGCAGCTTAAACGGTTATGCGTTGAGTACCTGCCCATGACCTTTAGCCGACGCCATGGCGATCCATCTCGACCCTGGAACCGATTTGCCATTAAGGTCAAAGACGAGAAAGATGCAAAAATTTTGAACTACGAGGGTAATTGGCGCGACATTTTCCAAAACTGGGAGGCGCTAAGTACTTCTATACCCTGTTTTGCACAGAACATGATTGCCAAGTTTGTTAACGCGAGCACAGCCGATGGGTATAACCCCTACCGAATCACGCGCGATGGCATTGACTGGGAGCGCCCTGAGCCAGAAAACCCCTGGGCGAATATTGGTTACTGGGGCGATCACCAGCTTATTTACCTGCTTAAGCTGATTGAGCTGTCCCGTGATCACAATCCGACTGGCATGACAGCCATGCTTACCGATGAGACCTTTGCTTACGCTAACGTCCCTTACCGAATTAAACCTTATGCTGACATTCTAGCTAACCCTTACGACACGATTGTGTTTGATGAGACGCTGGACCGAACCATTGACGAGCGTGTTAAGGCCATCGGCGCAGACGGTCGCTTAGTTGTGGATAGCAGCAACGAGGTCTATCAGGTCAATTTGACTGAGAAATTGCTCGTTACGTTGTTGACTAAAATCTCCAACTTTATTCCCGATGCCGGGGTGTGGATGAATACCCAGCGCCCTGAGTGGAATGACGCCAACAACGCACTCGTTGGCAACGGTGTTTCAGTGGTGACGTTGTGTTATTTGCATCGCTTTTTAAAGCGTGCTGTGGCACTTCTGGAAACGATAGACCGGGAAACCGTCACGTTGTCGAACTCGGTTGCGCAGCTGCTGGATAATCTTCATCAGGTGTTTGAACAACACAAGCTGTCGATAACCTCTGGCCCCGTGTCGCCGGCTGTTCGACAGGCGGTGATGGCTGGGCTGGGTAATGCCGCTGAAATTTATCGTGAAAACTTGTATGCGAAGGGATTTTCAGGGCAAAAAACCGCGGTTTCATTAAGCAGCATTACCCATTTTCTTGAAATCAGCTTGCAGGCGAGTGCTGTGAGCATTGCCTCTAATCGTCGGGAAGATGGCCTGTTCCATGCCTACAATCGCATTGCATGGACCGACTCAGGGGTGGAGATACGATATCTCTATGAAATGCTTGAAGGGCAGGTTGCGGTGCTAAGTTCGGAAGTTTTGTCTGCTGAAGAAGCGCTGCATGTTTTGCAGACGCTGCGCCTGTCGCCGCTCTATACCGAGCGTCAGCACTCTTATTTGCTCTACCCCAACAGGCGCTTACCCGCTTTTATCGATCGCAACTGTATTCCCGTAGAATTTTTGCAGCAGTCACGACTGATGACCCAACTCATTGATTTAGGCAATACGCGGCTTATTGAGATTGATGGTGTTGGTGGGGCCTATTTTGCTGGGCGCTTCAACAACACGGCCTCTGTATCAGAGGCTCTGAATGAGCTGTCAGACAACGGTTTTTCTGCGGAGGTCGCTGCTGAGCGTCAAGATATTGAGCATTTATTTTCGGCGCTATTTGATTGCGATAATTTCACAGGTCGTTCGGGTGGCATGTATGCCTACGAGGGCCTGGGGTCCATTTATTGGCATATGGTGTCAAAGTTGTTGCTGGCCGTTATGGAGACTGTTCAAGCAGCTGAGGCCACGGGTTGTTCGGGTGAGGTTCTTAAAGCGTTGAAGGCCGCTTACTACGATGTACGAGACGGTATTGGCTTTAACAAGACCCCCGATGCTTATGGTGCTTTTCCAACCGATCCCTATTCTCATACGCCTGGCTTTTCCGGCGCGCGGCAGCCAGGCATGACCGGTCAAGTGAAGGAGGAAGTCTTGACCCGTCTTGCTGAACTTGGCGTCCTCGTTGCCAATGGTTGCGTGAGCTTCTGTCCCAGTAATTTGAGGCAGCGGGAGTTACTCACTGAAAGCGCAGTCCTACAATATTTTGATATTGCCGGTGAGCCACAGTCTGTGCCGCTAGCGCCTGGGCAAGTCGGTTTTACTTACTGTCAGGTCCCAGTGGTTTACACCCAAGCTGGCGCAGAGGGTGGCATTACCCTCACTTTGTCTGATGGTCAGTCACAGGCTGTGGCGGGTAATACGTTGTCCGCTGAGGCGTCTGCAGAGGTCTTCAAAAAGAGTGGTGCGGTAGCGCGAATCGATGTGACGATTAGGGCGGTACTCGACTGAGGCGTGTCCTCTCGGTCGTATTGTGAGCGTAATGTTTTAGCGTTGTGGCGTGACGCCGTATTGGAGTAACCACAGAACTCCGGTGTTCCGTGCCTAGGTTTCGTCGGTTTTTGGGGTGATATAGCCCGCTAACGACTTTTAGCGGTGGATCTGTGCCCACATGAATAGGCAGAAAGCACCACGAAAAACAGCGGCATAAAAAAGCCCCAACAATCCTATTGGGGCCTTGCTGGCCCTCCAAGCACGAAGAAACGTGTTGAGCGCTTAGGCAGAGCCTCTAGCGTCAAGCTGTGCTCGGATCTCGTTAACGCTACTCTCATCGAGCTCATAGGAACGCATCACCAAGATTCCGATGATAGTGCCGGTGACAGGCACCAATATAAAGGCCGCTCTGAGCCCCGCCAAGGTACTGTCCGACTGGATCGTTATCGATTGGTCGAAGCCAACGGACGCGAGTATCAGCCCGCTTAGCAAGCCCGCGAATGCGGCACCGAACTTGACCATCCACCAATATATAGCACCAAACAAACCTTCCCGACGTTCACCTGTTTCTAGTTCGTCCATGTCGCAAATATCAGCGGTCATTGACATCATTAGCGTGAACAGTCCACCAATACCAAAAACATATAGTGGGATCGGAACGAACATGAGATACGGATTTTCCGGCGAAAAGCTCCACCAAAACATGGAGTAGCCCGCTAGCGACAGGGTTTGTGTGATGGTAAATGTTTTCAGCTTACCGAACTTTTGTGCCATCCAGTTGATAATGGGAATGACCAAGAAACAGGTGCATATTGCCGACACGCTACCGAACAAAGCGGGCCAATTGCCAGCCTGTACTGGGTCACCTTGATTCATGTAATAAACGATGATGAAGAAGGCGAAACCAGCCACGGTGTTAAAGGCGTTAAATATGCAAAATGTTGCGATGCAGACTTTCTGAAAGGGTTTGTTAGCAAGAGTAATTAAAACGCCGCGCCACAGGTCCCTAAAGGTGTCACTCAATGATCCTATGGCTTCCTTCTCTTCATGGGAGTTATCGTCTGAGCGGCACAAAACTGCGGGAACAATGGCAAGCCCCATACAAATTAGCCCCACCCAAATCGACAGCGTTCGTGCGCCTTCGGTCGCCGATTCAAACCAGTTGGGGTCATACAGGACAATCCAAAACCATGGCGCAATGACCCAGGCCCACTGGCCGATCCACTGAGCTACCGCCATAAGACGGGTTCGCTCGTGGTAGTCGCTACTCATTTCATAGCCCATGGCTACGTAAGGCACGCTAAAAATAGTCATGCCCAAAAAGAAAATGATGTTCCAAAGCAGAAAGTACCAAAAATTAAAGAGGAGACTGTTGTCCTCAGATAATTGCCACATTGCAATGTAAGACAGTCCGGCAATAACAGCACCTATAAAGATATAGGGGCGACGTTTACCCCATCGGGATTGCGTTCGGTCTGAAATGTAGCCCATAAGAGGGTCGGTAACGGCGTCGATCAATTTGGGCAGGAAAAAAATCAGTCCCCACATAACGGGGCTCATGCCAAGGCTTTGCACTAAGATTACGATGAAAATAGACAGCGCGGCAGGGAACATTTGGTTGGCAAGCATGCCTATGCCAAATGCGATTTTTTGACTCATAGGTAAAGTGGTTGGAGAAGTGATTTCACTATTCATCAGACGTTAACTCATTGTGTTCTGAAGGTTTGATGTAGAGGGTGGAGCAATACTGTCCGCTGAGGCGACCAAGAAAGGAATGTTCGCTACGGCACTTGTACTACCCGAGGTGTCGACTTGGCAATAAAGTCGATACTCACCCGGAGTTGATATTGAGAATTGATAGTTCTGATTTTGACCGGCAACCGATGAGGCTACCGCGGGCGGAGTGGGTTCATGATCTCCACCATCACTTTGTAATGCCCTTTCAACTTCCTTGCGGACAACCCATGAAATAGACGTCTCACTTTCACAGGCAACAAA
>QXYP01000260.1 GCA_009886815.1 Halieaceae bacterium | reverse complement strand
GACAACATCATTGACGCTATCGGCATGCTCGGCACACTGATGGTCATTGTGGCCTATTATCTGCTGCAGCTAGAACGAATCGACCCTAAAAGCCTTCGCTACAACCTCATGAATTTGGTGGGCGCCGTTTTTCTTTTTTTCAGTCTGTGCTTCAACTTTAATCTTGCCAGCTTGGTGATTGAAGTTTTCTGGATAGGAGCTTCAATTATTGGCTTGTGGAAATACTGGCGCCGACACGCGGTAAGCGAGATCTAGAGGGCTCTATCGACGCCAAAGGCGCACTATTGGCGAAGAGCATTCGCCCGAATTCATGCAGCGGCCTGGGTTTTTGGTGACTTATCGCTACCCGCGCATTTAATTTCCGCCGGGTACGAGCAGAAACTCATCAAAGAAAGCCGCGAGCTCGGCATGGGCCGTGAGCGGCAAAATTGTGGCAATGTGCTGATCCGGGCGTACCACCACCATGCAGCCTCGGGACCGGTCTATGCCGCGCAAATCGAAGACGTCATTGTCCTTTTCACCATAGAACACCTTTTCATAGTCCCTGAGGCCGTATTTTCCTCCAGGAGGCCACAGAAAGTCGGGAATATTCTCAATGGCGAGATCTTGTTGCTGAAAGACACCGTGCACATCGATCACTGAATCGATATCGGCATGCTGGGCAGTGTATCGGACGACGGGCGATGCAGGATTGTTCGCCAAAAACGCAATGAGCTGGCCGGAATCAGACGCCGCATCACAGGGATTCTGGGTACTGCCGAAGATGAAGATGCGCCAGCGGCCATCGGCCTTTATCAGATGCCCCAAATGTTGCTGACGGCCATCGGCCACGCGCAGGGCAATGGCGGAGTGGAAACGCTGGCCAATATTGAAGCCGGCTGCCAGCTCCTGATTTTCCTGGCCTGTGCAAATGTACGACGGGTAATAGCCGATGGCGGTTCCGGCAATGAAACCGTTTTGTCGGGCCATGAATGCCTCGATATCGGCGGTATCGGTTTTGCGCTGATCCCCCGACAGTTGTTGCGCCGATGGCTGGGTTGCCACCAGCCGCGACAGTTGCCGATCGGCATCGATGAGCTGTTCGGCGACTTTGCGCCGTTCAGGCGAGTAGGTCTGCAACAACTTGGGATGGCTCTTACCTTGCAGTACCGCCGCCATCTTCCAACCAAGGTTGAAGGTATCTGGGAGGGAGGTATTCAAACCCCAGCCACCTTTGGGGCTGTGGGTATGGCAGGCGTCACCGGCAAGAAAAGCCCGGGGAATCTGATTTTCCGGAGCATCCAATGGTCGGTCATCGAAGCGCTCAGCTACCCGCTGGCCCACCTCATAGACCGACCACCAGGCAACCTCTTTAACGTCCACGGTGTAGGGGTGGTAAATCTGCTGCATCTTGGAAATGAGGTCCCTCTCGGTGAGCTTAACGCTGGCAGCACGCTCGCCCTGCTGAAGAAGATCGAGCTCCACGTACATTCTGACCAGGTAGCCACCTTCACGGGGAATGAGCATTACCGCACCGTGGTCTTTCGACTGGATGAAACTTTTGACCCGGATATCCGGAAAATCGGTGACTACCAGTACGTCCATGACGCCCCAGGCTTTGTTCGCCGAATCACCCTTAAGCTCGATACCAAGACCCCGTCGCACCATGCTCCGGGCCCCGTCGGAGCCCACCACATAGCGTGCCTTAATGACTTCCTGCTTACCCTGCTGCTCGGTGCCGCTGCGCTCGAAGGTGGCAGTAATAGGGAAAGCCTCTAGGTCCTGAGTGAGGCTGGAATCAACATCGAGTTTCAGCAGTTTTCGACAGTAATGAGGCTCCAGCCCAGTAACCGAGTGCTTCATGCCCTCAAGCAATAGTTCGTGCAGTCGTGCCTGATTGACAATGCCGTGGGTGAACTCCGACAGGCCGATTCGGGCATCAAAGATCTTGTGGCTGCGCTTAATGTTCTCAGAGTTATCGCTGTCGGGCTCCCAAAAGCTGTTCTGGCGCAGCTGGTAGGTTTCTTTAACCACCATCTCACTGCTGTTGAACGCCTCCATGATTTCCATAGTTCGACAAGAGATGCCGTCGGCGCGTCCAAACAACAGCGGCCCGGGCTCAAGATCAACAATGCAGGTGGAAATATCGCCGAACTCGGCCATTTGCCGAGCCATGGTCAGCCCCGCGGGACCGCAACCGACGATAAGTACATCGACCTCCGTGGGTAGATCGGTTATCGGCGGATTGGGATAGGGCTTTCGAACCTCATCGGGAATTTGGTAATTGCCGGGGTTGAAGCCATTCCGGTGAAACTGCATAGGGCACTGCTCTCCGCTATCCGCGCTAATTGGTATTTTAGACCTTCAAGCGTGGGCTTGTTGCTTTTAACCTGAAGGGCCACACGGTCACTGGGTTGATCTCTGTTTTCCTAGGGGCCTTATTCAACCGTGGCTCGGTAGCTTTTAACCGCTGAGTCGACACGGCTTTGGATGCCAGCCGCAGCACGGGCAACGTTTGCGCTGCAAGATGTGCCTACCCATCAGCTTAGGTTTTATTACCGATCCTTCCAATAAATCTCTTATTACCAATTTTGCGTTATCAGCAAACGGCTAAGATTAGGTAACAGGTTAACTGTAATCCGTTAGTCACAACGGTGCCAGTGTTCAGGGTGGCAGGCACTCTTTGGGTTACGCGAAATTAGCGCCTGCGAATCAAATACGGACGACCTGATTCCTTTCTTGGCGTTAGAGACTAACGATACCTTGTTAGTAACTCACGCTTGAGCGGCCTCCCCCAGAGAGGACGCAGCAATTCAGCCACGACGTCTGCGGTCCGCGGCGCATTGGTACATCGAAGCGATAGCGATGCTCTTAAGGCGACTGGATATTCCGAAAAGGTTAGACCTGATCAAAAGTGAGGACATTCCTTGCCGAGCAAACGAAACTCTTAGGAAATGCCATAGTCATGGTGCGCCCGCAAAGCGTCTAAATCACTG
>QXYP01000026.1:1066-20521 GCA_009886815.1 Halieaceae bacterium | reverse complement strand
CCCCCTGCACCCCGTGGGTGTCAAAGGTGTCGGGGAGGTCCCTATCGTCCCGCCGATGCCGGCGGTAGCTCAGGCAGTGTTTGATTCTGCCCAGATCCGAGTCATGAATTTACCGCTAAGCCCTGCCAAGGTTGTCGCCGCCATTGTCGAGGACACCTAAACCAAAAGTTTGAGCCGCCCTAAACCTGACGCCGGTGGTTTAAAAGGGCGCGCCTTAATAGGCGTTACTTAGCAATGCCGCTACCCTGCCCCGAGGCATTGCATCTCAACCACCAAAGAACCAGGGGCTGTGGCAAAGAGCCAGAAAGAACTCTTACTTCATGGTGCTTGCCGCGAAGTACCGCACTAACAACAAGGTCATCTGATGACGGGACCCCGCTACATGCTGTTGAGTGCCCTCGCGTTTGCGTTTATGGGGGCCATGGTGAAGATTGCCAGCGAACAAGGGTTGCCGCTGTTGCAGATTATTTTTGTCCGCGCCCTTATTTCTGTCTTCTTGTCCTTAATCGACATTCGTCGCTCTGGTGCACACCCATTGGGAAAACAGCGGGGCTTGCTTCTGGCCAGGGGCCTGGTTGGGTTCTTATCGCTTATTGGCGTGTTTTATGCCTTTACACATCTGCCCTATGCACAGGCTACCGTATTGCAGTACTTACACCCCGTTTTTACCGCAGGTCTCGCCTTCTGGTTTCTTGCTGAACGACCTTCATCCTCGACACTTATTTGCATTGCCCTAAGCCTTCTAGGCTTAGTCTGTATGGTTTCACCGTATTTTCTCACCACAAATACCGTCGTGATACCGATAACGGCTTTACTCGCAGGGCTCGGCGGTGCTTTTGGTAGTGGTGTTGCCTATACCTTGGTGCGCAAGCTCGCCACGACTGAGCACCCCTCGGTGATCGTGCTGTATTTTCCCATGGTCTGTATTCCTGCCACGCTATTACTGGGCGCCAATCATTTCATCTGGCCCGATCAAATGGGCTGGCTGGCGCTCATTGGCGTGGGCTGCTTTACCCAATTGGGCCAGTTATCTCTCACCAAAGCCATGCAAACTGACTCGGCCAGTAAGGCCACCAGCTTGAGTTATCTTCAAATCGTCTTTGCAGCCGGTCTTGGCTGGCTTTTATTTGAAGAAATTCCTGCCACGGCCACGTTTATTGGCGCTGGTTTCATTTTAATGGGCGCGCTGAGCAGTGCGGGAATACCATCGAAACCCCAGAAAAAGGCCCACGCCAGCAGCCGCTAATCAAGGGGACATCATTGGCCTGGCCTCGCATTACTGTGCTTTAGGTCGATGCATGACGGGCCCGAAAATTTTTTCCGCTTACTGATACCCTCGGGCAAACCATTGGTGAAAATGATGCGTGGGAACATCCATAACCGGCGAGAACACACCGCCCTCAAAGGCATGAGAAGCACGTCCCCGCTGCATGCCTTCAACCACCGAAATGTCTTCCGAGAAAACCTGCGACCATGCCGCGTGCAAACTCTGACGTCGCGCCAAAGTTGCATCGCCCAAAGCGTCATCTCCCGCGTAGAAAAATTGGAGCCGTTCCCGGGTTTTATCCGGGGCATCAGACGTCAGAATAATGGCAAAGAAATGGTCCGCTTGCAGGCCCAGTAATACATTGGGGTACAGCGACAGATACTCCCCGGTTTTTAATCTTTCGTTGTCCCAGTGGGGAAACACGGGCAGTGGAGGCGCATCGCCCCGGCCTAGGTCATAGCTATGGGTGCCCTGACCCGAGGCAACGTTATCTACTACAAGATTGTAGTGCTGCGCCAAGGGGGAATAGCTATTAAGGTCGGGATGGATGGAAGGCAAGTGGTAAGACTCACAATAGTTTTCTACCGCCAGCTTGTAGTTGCAGTTTACGGCCAGCTCCAATGCACCCGACTCACCCGGGTCACTCACTAATATTTCTGAAAAATCGTCCCCTGCCAGCGCCTGCCAACGCTGAGTAATCGATTGAAACTGGGTTTCAAGGGGCAGTGCTTCACCCGATAAATTGATGAAAATAATACCCAGATACTCTTCGCTGCGAACCTCCTTGAGCCCATGTTGGCCGCAATCAAAGCCCGCTACCTCATGCACCCCCATGCCACCGATATTCGGCGTCGCCTTAAGCCTTCCCGTGAGATCGTAGCCCCAGCGATGATAGGGGCAGCGAATCGTTAACCCCGATGGGGTGCTCTCGCAGACCAGTTGCATGCCGCGATGACTGCATACATTGTGAAAGACCCGTGATCGCCCCTGTTCATCCCGGACCATAAATAAAGGCAGCCCCATAAAGACAATAGGAACCGTCACCCCTGTCTCTGATACCTCACTAGCAAAGGCCAAGGCGGCCCACGTTTGCGCCAGAACGTGGTCACGTTCGAAAAGCCAAAAATCTCGATCGGTATAGGCAGCATTCGGAAGCCCTCGGGCTGCGCTCAGATCGTCCTCGATCAACGAGGGTCTGTGGGTGAGCAGATTAGTTTTCCAAAAGCTCGCGTCACTCATAGCAGCAGCCTTCCGTATGGGTATAAACGATATTCATATTTTGACCCCTGCGCCTCTTTGGGCGCTCAATGGCCCCGCTCATGGTGTTTAAGATTCCATGAAGGGCTTGCTAAAACCTTATCGATTGCACTTTTTATTATTGTTGAACAGCGGTCCGGTAAATATTCAACTCCAGGGAAAAGGGCTGTTTGATACCGGGTGTAACGCACCCTCCTCATAACGCGACAGCCGGAAAGGCTTGAGTAATTCTGGCGATCCACCACAAATTTTGTCGGCGACTAAATCACCAACACCAATCATTTTGTAGCCGTGATTGGAGTCAGCAATCACAAAGCAGTTGTCACAGACCTCATCAAAAACGGGAAAACTGTCGGGTGTAAATGCACCAATACCGCCAGAAGGCTCCGTCTTAAAAAGGGGTGCTGTACCCGCAAAGCGCGACTGACAATGGGCCAATGCGGACACCCACATATCGGCAAAATCGGCACCCACAACAAACTCTGGAGAAGCAGGACCGTAGGGGTCCACGGCGATCTCGCTGATCGGTTTGTCCACAATAAAGGGTGCCGCACCCCCCTGAACACCACCAAAATGAAAATCGGGTTTGTAATAGATGCCCCACATCTCATCGGTGATCAAATGTCCGCCCTCGTCGGAGTACAGCGGTGCATCGGTATCTACGTGGATAACAGGGGGCATTGCGCCGTCTTGGGTCACCTGTAGCTTAGGATCAACACCCAACGTGCCCTCCTGCAAAGACCAGTAAACCCACATAGGAATATTTTGTGCCAGATCACCGGTGTCCGGATTCTTAACCGCAACGGTTGAAGGTAAATCGAGCATGTCCCAAAACTGTGGCACCCAAGGCCCTGCAGCAACAACCAGATAGTCGCACTGAATCTGGCCGTCATCGGTATCAACAGCAAGCACCGCTCCGGCAGCATCCCGAACAACTCCCGTCACCGTAATGCCCGTAATAATGCGCACACCCAAGGCCTCGACCTTGGCCGCAAGGCCAAACATAGCGCGGCTGTTGTTAGCGTAACCCCCGGCTTTTTCATGCAGTACCGAAGTAATACCCTGAGCCCGCCAATCAGGAAACAGGGTTTTCATATAGGCCGTACTAGCGGCAGCGCCGTCGATAAAAACTGACTCGTAACCAATCGCCTGCTGCTGCTCATGAATTGACGCAACGTCCTCACGCATGGCCTCGCAGCTAATCTGCATATAACCCACCGGATGATAGCTGTAGGTCTCGGGGTCGCTCTCCCAAACCTTCACTGAGTGCGCCATCAGCTCCCGCATAGCCGGTTGATAATAATTGTTGCGAATAACTCCACAGGCAATACCGGTAGCCCCGGCACAAATTCCAGACTTGTCGAGAATGATAATGTCTGCACCGCTGCCACGACCGCTTTGCTCCAGCCGTTGTGCAAGATGGTATGCGGTGCTGAGGCCGTGAATACCCGCACCAACAATAACAAAACGACTACTTTTAGGGATCATGGCACCACGCCCAATAAGCATAAAACGGAGAGGCTACGCCTGCCCAAAGAGGCTGGCAATACACCAATCTAACTAAATTTTTCGCATCATAATTTCGCGTCTTAATAAAACCCGCTGTCGTGTATTG
Organism: Halieaceae bacterium; assembly: GCA_009886815.1. Taxonomy (GTDB): domain Bacteria; phylum Pseudomonadota; class Gammaproteobacteria; order Pseudomonadales; family Halieaceae; genus Luminiphilus. Next base: position 16,382 of record QXYP01000026.1, on the reverse strand, counting down.
ATGCCTGTATTACGCGACCCTTTGAGCCGTTTGCAGGTATCTTTAGCCCAGTGGGTAGCTACGGTCAGGGGGTTCAGACTTTGACCCGAGGTAGCCTGCGTTGTTACTGTCAAAAAAAAAGGAACCCACTCAAGTGACCGATTTATATCATCTAGCCTACGTCAGCGATGTCATGCTCGAGACTTCAGATCAAGAACCTGCGCAGGCGCACTTAGACGGTCAGTTACGAGAAATTCTTGATACCGCAAAAAGGAATAATCGGGAAACAGACGTTACCGGAGCTCTGCTGTTTTCGGGCAGCCATTTTGCTCAGGTTCTAGAGGGTTCAGAATCTGCTATCAACGATCGCTTTAGAGCGATCTCACAAGATACACGACATCACAATGTTACTCCGCTGCTTTATGAACCCGCGGGAGAACGACAGTTTAAAGGCTGGTCAATGGCGCTGTGCATGCCCGAGGATCTAGAATCGCTCCCCGCCCTAGTAAGATCTAAGCCCTCACCCGGAAGCGTCGAGGCCAGCGATCTGGGTAAAGGCCTTATCGCTTCTCTGGCGGCAGCTATCGGTAGACGGGCTAATAGCCGCGTCTAAGTGCGGTTTCTGGATTGTTACCGTTGCTCGCTTGTTAACAATAAAGGGCAACCTCGGTTCTTGACACTGCAGTGCTTGTCATCAGGAGCTTGTCACTGTGGAATACTGCCTAGCAACATCGATGCGCCTAGATACCTAGGGGAGTTTTAATGGAGCCACACGCAACCCCATCTGATCATTTCACCGAGCAGGAGCGGCAGCGTTTACGCAGATTGTTAGATGAGGATGACATCCGAAAACTCGCTATCGACTACGCACACTCTTTAGACCAAGGCGATCTTGCCCCGCTGCGCGACATTCTTACCGACGACATCTGCTGTCACTTTGGCCCCTATGGTGAATGGCAGGGCCTGAATTCTGTTATTCAAAACTTTGAACAGGTGTTTTTAGACCTTGGGGGTGTACCCTTCACCTCAATGCACGCCGGTAGCGGCCATTGCATTCACTTCCTAGACGCCAATAACGCCACGGGGCGCCGTCAGCTCATGGATTTTATGACGACCCGGCCCCCCAAAGACAACCCTGTAATGTGGCTAGCTCTCTACGATGAGGCCTACCAACGCACCGACAACGGCTGGAGAATTTCCTCCATCTCAGTTGAGTTCTTATGGCCGGAGCGTCATATCAGTGCGGAATTCTCCAATAAGAAATTGCCGTCGAGCTAATGCGGCGTCCAAGCATAAGGCGTCAAAATAAAAGGGACGCCTGCCGCGATGGCTGCCGTGGGAAACCCAAACTCAATCAACGTTATTGTGGGAAGCGCACAGAGCACCACCTCGCCATGATGCCTAGGCCCGGCTCTGTAGTGCCATTTCCATTTGCATAACAAAGACTAGAACCTCGGCTACAGCGCGATAAAGTTCTGCCGGTATCTCCTCTCCAAGGGGCACCTGGGATAGTAGTTGGGCGAGTCGGGGATCCTCAACAATGGGCACAACCGACTCCTGGGCCTTGGCCTTAATAGCTTCAGCGATTTCACCGCTGCCTGTAGCCACAACAACAGGGGCTTGCGAGCCGTCGTAGCGCAATGCCACTGAAGACTGATTTTTTCGATTGCGCCCGTCCCAGAAATATTCGCTCATGCTTCAACACTCAGGCTGGAGCCATCCGGTGGCGGATCATTTCTCGAAGTAGTCGTGGTCGCCGATAGTGCTACAGCGCGCAGGTTGCGGAAATTCAGTTGATTTTCTAACGACGACATCGATCGACTCAGCCATGTCGACGTGTCTGGATTATCGCACTCAAACACCACACTCACCGAGGTGCCTTGCAGCTGCACTCGCACTGTCACAGGGCCCATTTCTGGAAATTCAAAGCACAAGGACGCCCGCCAGCTCTGGGGCTGATCGGTTTCACGGGCCTCACGTTCCAGTTGTAAATGTACGTCATGAAATCGCTCACCGAGCTGGGCAGGCAGCGTAAACATCCATCGCTGGCTGCCATCATCCTGAGGCAAAGACCCCAGCTGCTGCTGGGAGATACCCTTAAGCAGAGCCAAAGCCTTATCGACCATCTGATGCAGGGCTTTAGCCTCACTGACACCATCGTCTAGGTCATCGGCCAATGCCAGCGCCACGGTCTGAACTTGAGACAGTTGAGTCTTGTTTGATTGATGAGCGCGATTGCCGCGACCTGCGAGCAAATCTGCCTCGGTAAATAGCCCCGAATCTCGCAGGCCCCGCTGCACTTCACCCGCGGTTAACGTTTCGACCTTGAGCGCCCGGCCCCGCAGTGCTCGCGTGAGCTCCTGCAACTCGGGAGAAGCAAACCGCGCCGCCTGTGTGCTGAGTTGGTTCAGTAACGCGGCGGGGCGCGGTGAACCGAGGGCTAAAGTGGTTTCTACAGCACGTCCACCCGCATCGGCTCGCGGCAGAGACGCATCGGGTATTCGGCGCAGCACCAGCTCCTGTCCAGCTTGCTTAACCTCCATGGCCATTCGAGTGCCGGCCTGGACGGGTATGTCTGAGCTGGCGGCAAAAGTCTTGCCCCCTACAGACAGTAATAGTGCGCCATTGGGGCGAGATTCCACCACTAAAGCCGTGAGCTGCTGCCCGACACGCCAGTTTGACAGCTGCATTCCAAAGTTGCGCTGATCGACCCGAGCCGGTGTCAAAGTGAGTTGCAGCTCTTCCAATGTTTTAAAACTCCCTAACTTTCTCTGAAATGACTTCTAAACTTTCTTGCTTATCAGACGCTCTAGGATACGATGAGGCGAAGATTTCCGATAACTCCTCTATTAAAGCCTGTCATAGGGTATCAGCGGCAGAATAACGCATGGATTTAGCAACTCTTCTGGGTTTAATTGGCGGACTAGCCGTGGTGGGTGCCGCAATCTTTGTCGGTGGCGCTGGCCCTACATTCTATAACGTGCCTTCCATACTGATTGTCATGGGCGGTACGTTCATGACTGTGATGGTGAAATTCTCCCTGAAGCAGTTTTTGGGCGCCTTTAAAGTCGCAGGACGCGCCTTTTCTAGTAAAAGCCATGATCCAGAAAATTTGATCGCCGAAATCGTAAATTTGGCCAATATTGGCCGCAAAGAGGGCCTGCTCGCCCTCGAGAAAGCGACCATTGGCGAGGCCTTTTTACAAGACGGCATCAGAATGCTGGTCGATGGCACCAACCAGGAAGTGGTCAAAGCTGTTATGGCCAAAGATATGCAGCAAACTATGGATCGACACAACTGGGGCGAGCGCGTTTGGCGCGCCGTGGGCGATGTCGCACCCGCCATGGGTATGATCGGCACACTGGTTGGCTTGGTCGGTATGCTGGTCAATATGAACGACCCCAAAGCCATCGGTCCACAGATGGCTGTCGCGCTATTAACGACGCTGTATGGCGCGGTGCTCGCCAACATGATCGCCCTGCCTATTGCCGACAAACTGCACCTGCGCAAGAGTAACGAAAAACTGATCCACCAGATGTGTATCGACGGCGTGCTTGCCATCCAGGCAGGGCAGAACCCCCGGGTCATCGAAAGCATGCTCAAAGCTTATTTAGACCCAGCCCATCGCGATAAAAGCGCGAACAGCGGCAAATGAGCGACGAAGACGACGACGAAGATTCAGGGCCCGCAGGATCCCCCGCGTGGATGGCCACATTTGCCGATCTCATGTCACTGCTCATGTGTTTCTTCGTGATTATTTTGTCTTTCTCAGAACTCGACGTGATTAAGTACAAACAAATCGCCGAATCGATGAAGGATGCCTTCGGTGTGCAGCAGAAAATGGAATTGACGTCGATTCCCAAAGGGACCAGCGTCGTGGCCACTGAGTTTCAGCCGGGAATACCCGAGCCCACGCCCCTGGAGCGCATAGAACAAGTCACGACAAATCAAGACCTCAACTCACTGCGCATTGGCAACCCCGATGCCCAAGAAACGGAAGCTCGGGAAGTAAAGGATCTCATTACCGAAGAAATGGAAATGCTCATTGAAGAAACGGAGCTCGATGCCGAAATGTTACGGCGCCTTCTTCGAGCGGAGATAGAAGCCGGACAGATCGATGTAGAAAGTGAGGGTCGCACCATCGTCATTCGCATTCGCGAAAAGGGATCATTCCCCTCGGGTTCGGCTCAACTTGATATTGGCTTTCTTGCGGTGCTGGATAAAACGGGTTACGCCCTTAATGAGATCAAAGGACGAATTTTTATCGAGGGGCACACCGACAACGTACCCATTAATACCGCGCGCTATGGCTCAAACTGGGATTTGTCAGCGGCACGATCTGTCGCGGTCGCGGAGAGGCTTCTGGAAGGCCCAAAAATGGACCCTATTCGCTTGACCATTTCTGGCCACGCCGATACCCGGCCACAAGCCCCAAATCAATCCTGGGAGGGACGCGCACAAAACAGGCGCGTCGAAGTGATTGTTAAGCAGCCCCTCAATGAAAGCCAAAGTACGCTGATCAGAGAGATGCGAGAAACGAATCCAGAAACTGTGAAAGCCCTGGAAGATACAGGCATTATGGACCGACCATGACAACGCTAACATTAGCTTGGGCATTCATTAGGGTCGGTCATGAAAAGGCCGCAATAAACAAAGCAACTGCACAAGCACTGTGCTGTAGCGTACCCAAAAACAACAACCCACCACCGCTTGGGAGGTTTAGCGACAATGACTGATTTAGAAGAAGACTGCGGTAGAGGCTTCTTTAGGATTGATGATGAAATTCGTTTGAGCTGGATAAAAGTCGAGCCCAACTCGGTGAGAACCACGTCAGATAAAGAAAACGAACTTCAAAGCCTCAATACTGATCTACACAACCTTATCTCCACCGCCTTTGGTGACTCTGCCGTCTTAGGGGAAGCGTTGGGCTTGCTCAACCGCAAGATAGAGTTACTTACCGGGGAAGAGAGCGGCGCCACACTCGACTTAAAGGCTGTGCCGGTTAATGTTAGCGGCTCAGGTGTGGCTTTTGCGTCTGAAGAACCGCTCACGCACGGTGAAACGATTGAGTTAACCATGTTGTTGCTGCCGGTCAACGCGACCGCGCGCGTGCGTGCCACTGTTGTCACGTGCTCAGCCTACCCAGAGGATGACTGGACTTACTGGGTTCGCTCAAAATTTGAGCCCAAACAAGAAGTCATTACTGAGCAGATAGTGCAACACGTCAACCTGCGACAAATGCAGAACCTGGCCTCTCGAAATAAAGGGTCTTAGTGTTAGCGACCCTGGCTTAAGCGCACTAAGTCCAGTCGGTGAGTTTAGAGCGCAGTCGCGCAACCGCCTGACCATGAATCTGAGAAACACGAGACTCACTGACATTGAGGACCATGCCAATTTCTTTCAAATTAAGCCCCTCGGTGTAATACAAGGACAGCATGAGCCCTTCTTTCTCGGGCAAACGACCAATAGCCTCTACCATTGCCTCATGCCGCGCTGAACCAAACACTGCATCGGTGGTCGCATCGACTTCGGTTGGCACATCCAGCTCTTCAAGCTGACCAATGCGGGCGCAGGCTAATTCCCCCGACAATTGCTGGTAGCTATCTAGATCCATATCGAGCTGATCTGCAATTTCCTGATCAGTCGCGGGTCTTCCCACACGCTGCTCCGCACGCTCTATGGCCGCTGCAACACGGCCCAAATCACGCTGAACACTGCGCGGCAACCAATCGCGACTGCGCAGTTCATCGAGCATGGCACCGCGAATACGGATCGCAGCATAAGTAGAAAACTGTGCTCCGGAATCTTGCTGATGATCATCTGACGCCTTTAACAGGCCAATCAGACCCACCTGAATCAAGTCATCCATCTCAATATGAGCGGGCAGACGCACCAGCAGTTGTTGAGCAATGCGCTTCACCAGAGGCAAGTGCGCACGAACCAAGGCATCGCCCTGACTGGCCACGCCGCAAGCGCCATATTCTGATAGCTTAGCGCTAGTGCTTAGGTTCACTGGGCTGTCGCAAAAGCTGTTCAACGAAAAATCCCATGCCTGGGACCGCACCGTCATAAATATTACTGGTCAGTCGTCGACCGGCATCGCGTATAGCGACCGCTGCCGGTGATCGAGGGTAAAGGCTCACTAGCGCCGCACGCTCCTGAACAGCACGGCGTAGGTAAGCATCCGAGGGCACCCCACCCAAATACCCCAAATCAACGTCGAGATACTTATCGGTAACCGTCGACAGCCGCTCATAAACTTTGCGACCTTGAGCTGCGCTGTCAATTTGATTCGTTAAAATTTCAAAGCGTCGTACGCCACGATCATTGCGTAACACCTTCATCAATGCGTAAGCATCGGTTAGAGAGGCCGGTTCATCACAAACCACGACCACCACGGTTTTACACGCCGAAACAAAAGTTTGTACCGTGGTATCAATCCCTGCACCGGTATCGACAATCAGAACATCGGGAGCTTCTATTTGCTCAGAAAAAGACCGCACCAGGTTGTTCTGCTCGGTTTGATCAAGGCTGGCAAGCCGCGTCACGCCAGAGGAGGCAGGCACAATTCGCAGCCCCTCGGGTCCCTCAGCAATAACCTCTGAGAGCTGATGGGTGCCGGCTACCACGTCAGCCAGGGTAGGCCCTACAGACACACCCAAAATAACGTCGACGTTAGCAAGTCCCAGATCGGCATCAAGAAGAATGACGTCTAGGCCTTCGCGAGACATAGACACACCCAAATTAACGGCAATGTTGGTTTTACCGACACCGCCTTTACCGCCAGTTACGGCGATTACATGCATGGACTTCTCCTTCCCAAAAACACCCTCATAAGATCCGAACCTTAGGGGCGTACAGGGCATTGAGCCTGTATCGTAGCGCAGTCCGTACATTGCTGTCAGACCGCCACTTTAAGCTGAGCTGCCTGACGTTCCAGGCTGCGCTTTGCCAAGCGCTTGGCATTGGTCAGCATCTCCGCTCCCGATACCGGAAGCAAGGACGCTGTGCGGGCATTATACCGACCGACAAGCGCCAGATCACTGGCCACCACGGCATCAATAATGGCCCCCAGCGACGTCGCCTCGTCAACCTTGGTCGTTATGACACCGGCCAGCGGCAGGTGACGACCATGATCCAGTATTTCACGCAAATGATCGCTGCTCGCCGTTGCGGGGATTGTGACAAATGCGGCAAGGCCTCCGCGCTGGCGCGACAACAAAGTGAGCACAGGATCCTGAGAACCTAACGCCGGGCTGAGTGCCGGTGTATCAATAATAACTTCACGTGCCCATCGGCACTCGGACAGCACCTCCGCCAATTCGTCGTGGCTTTGGGCACTGTATTGTCTAATATTGAGCCGGGTCGCTAGCTGGCTTAAAACCGTGTCTCGACTTGGGTCACCGCAGTGCACCAAGACCATTTGTTCAGGCGATAAATAACCGATGCCAGCTTGTAGTAAGGCGGCGGCTGTTTGAGTTTTACCGCTGCCACTGCCGCCAATAACGGCCTTAATCCTGAAGCCCGCAAGCTCCTCACTGGACAGGCTGTTTAAGGACGCTACCAGATGTTGCGTTACCTGCTGCCATGCGTCATTCAATTTTTCGACATGAGAAACACGGTCGGCAAGCTCACCCGCTAATACACGCCCCAGCCCTAAAGTTGCCAACCGCTGAGCGACCGAAGCAGACACTGGACGCGATCCGGCGGTGTCTTGCCATCGACGCTCCCCCAGAGCTTGCTGCAAAGTCTCACGTAAGCTGGCAAGTTCACGTTTTAGCTGCGCCAACTGAATTTCATTATCACCCGTCGCAGGCACATTAGGGGCGATGCTGGGCCCGCTGACGCGAGTCATATCGGGTAACTGTGTTGTTGCGCAAATTTCTATACCGTCACTCGTACGCTGACTCGACAACACCAGGGCATCGGGCCCAAGGTGCTGTCTCACCTGATCTAGAGCGGCGCGGTTGTCTCTGCCTGTAAAGCGCTGCACATTCATTCTAGTTATCTCCTTGACTGCGACGGAAAACCGACGGTTTACCGGCTTCTATGTAGTTGTATGCAGGTACCGTGCCAATCATGCGGCATTACCCACGGTAGTTACGACACGAATGCTCTTATCCGCGGGGACTTCCTCATAGGCGAGGATATAAAAGTTGTTCATGCGACCCCGCAACAAGCGAGATAAAAACGTACGGATCATTCCAGACACCAACAAAACTGGCCCAGCGCCTTCGCTTTCCATGCGGGCCGCGGAATCACCAATGCTGCGAACCAAGTTATCCAACAGGTTGGGCTCTACAATGCCGCGATTTTGCTGCAGTGACTGACCGATCATCTGCTCGAGTTGAGCGTCGAGCACCATGACAGGTAGCTCCTGACTCATGCCGTTGACTGACTGAAATATTGAGGGGCCTAGCGCCACACGAACCGTGGCGGTTAAGGAATCGGGGTCGACCTCGGGGCCTCGATGGCTAGCCAAAGTCTCTGCAATTGTTCGCATATCGCGGATGGGCACGCCCTCTTCAAGCAGGTTGTGCACGACCCGGGTGATATCGGCCAAAGACATAGCGCCGGGTATGAGGTTTTCCACCAATTTAGGTGAGGTCTGCTTCAAACGCTCCAGTAACTGCTGCACGCCGTCTTGGCCAATTAACTTCTGAGCGTTATTGCGCAATAGCTGACTCAAATGCGTGGCAATGACGGTACTGCCATCAACCACGGTGTAACCCGCGGTTTGTGCGGTGTCGCGCTGAGAGGGATCAATCCACAGTGCCTCTAGGCCAAAAGTAGGATCTTTAGTTGCGATACCTTCGACTTCGCCGAACACTTGCCCGGGGTTAATCGCCAACTCGCGGTCGGGTATCACCTCGCCCTCACCCATGGAAACCCCGTGAACGCTAATACGATACTGGGTGGGCCCTAAATCAAGATTGTCACGAATGTGCACCGAGTCGATAAGAAAACCCAGCTCCTGGGACAGCTTCTTACGAACACCCTTGATACGACTGAGTAAGTCTCCTCCTTGATTAGTATCGACCAAAGGAATTAGGCGATAGCCCACCTCCAAGCCAATGAGGTCAACGGTCGAGACATCTTCCCAACTCAGCTCTGAACTTTTTGGCTTGTCAACATTGAGGGGCTCGAGCTCCTCAACGACCACGTCTGCCGCCAAGGATTGCTGCTTCAAATAACCCCCCACGCCCAGCAAAAGGGCAAAGGATAAAAAGACCAGATTGGGCATACCGGGCACAATGCCCATGAGCCCAATTACCCCAGCCGCAACAAACAAAACCCGGGGGTTGGCCGTCAGTTGTCGACTCACTTCGGCACTCATATCCTGCTCACTGGACATGCGCGTCACAATAATCGCGGTCGCAGTGGACAGCAGCATAGAAGGTATCTGGGCAACTAAGCCGTCACCGATCGTTAACAGCACATAGTTTTGTGCGGCGGTACCCGCATCGAGATTGTGCTGCAAGGTGCCAATGGCAAAACCGCCAATAATGTTAATAAATAGAATCAGGATGCCCGCAACCGCGTCGCCACGAACAAATTTTGAGGCACCATCCATTGCCCCGTAGAACTCTGACTCTTGGCCAATACGCTCACGACGCTCAATCGCATCTTCTTGAGAAATCAGGCCCGAGTTTAAATCGGCATCAATCGCCATCTGCTTGCCGGGCATCGCATCAAGGGTAAAGCGCGCTGTTACCTCAGAAACTCGACCGGCACCTTTGGTGACCACGACAAAGTTAATGACCACAAGAATCGTAAACAGAACCAGACCAACCGCGAAGCTGCCTCCAACAACAAACTCACCAAAAGCTTCAATAACCTTTCCCGCAGCGCCAGGCCCGGTATGTCCATCGAGCAAGACTACTCGGGTTGAAGCCACGTTAAGCCCCAACCTCATGAGGGTTGAGATAAGCAGCACGGTGGGAAAAACACCGAAATCAAGTGGCCGTGTCGAGTAAATCGAAGCCATTAGAACCATGATCGACAGCGCAATATTAAAGGTGAACAAAATATCGAGCGCGGCTGGTGGCAAGGGCAGAACAATCATGGCCAGCATGAGCAAAATCATGGCCGGGGTACCCAAGCCGCTCATAATGGAGGCGAAACCCTGTGGGGGTGCGGTAGCAACACTAGTCGCCATCATTGATCTCCTTATTCATGATGTCGGCATACTCGTCCGGTAACTCAATAGACTCGGGCCGCGGTACATAATCGGTAGCCTGGGCCTTACGCAAATGGAAGACGTAAGCCAAAACACGCGCAACCGCCAAGAAGAGGTTGCCTGGAATTTCATCTCCCGCCTCTGTGCTGGCAAACAGTGCCCTAGCGAGAGGGGGCTCCTCGTAAATCACAATGTCATGGGCTCTGGCAATGTGGCGAATCTGCATAGCCATGTGATCGGCACCTTTCGCCAATACCCGGGGGGCCGTATTACCCTGCTGGTCATATTTGAGGGCAACAGAAAAGTGGGTAGGGTTGGTGATGACGACATCGGCTGTCGGCACGTCAGCCAGCATTCTCCGATCGGCGATCTCGCGCTGCTTTTGGCGGATCTTGCCCTTCATTTCAGGGTTTCCGTCGGTCTCCTTCATTTCGTCTTTAACTTCTTGTTTGGTCATACGCAGCTTGCGAGTGTGATCCCAAAGCTGAAACGGCACGTCGATAGCCACCACCAAAATTAAGCTGGCTGATAGAAAAATGAGCGTCAGCATGATCATGCGCCCGGCCTGAGCAATACCTTCGCCCACGGGCAAAGCAATGAGGCCCATAACCTCGCGTTCAAAGGACAGCAACACCAACACGGCAACACCGGAGACCAGAAAAAACTTCAGCAGCGTTTTAACCAGCTCCAAGAGCGACTTTCGTGAGAAAATTCGCCCGAAGCCTTTGATCGGGTCAATCTTATCGAGACCGGGGGACATCGACTTCACAGAAAAAATCAGCCCACCCATGACGGCAGGGCCCAGTAGCGCCACGAAGGCGGTCAAGGCCAGAAACGGCACAATCATTTCCAACCCCGACATAAGGGTATCCCCCAAGAATGGTGCCACCTCGTTCGTCACCTTCATGGCGGCTGATGGTGGTGTTAATGCCACGGTAAACAAGCGAGTCACGGCATCCATAGCGAACTCTCCGGTCAACCAAAGAGCCACCGCGCAGGGCAATAACATGAGCAAAGTATTGAGTTCTCGAGATCGCGCAACCTGGCCCTTTTCCCGGGCCTGCTGCAACCGTTTGGCGGTGGGCTCTTCAGTGCGTTCCTGACCTGTCTGCTCTTCTGCCACAGGTCCTCCTACATGAACACAGCCGGAACCTGCATCAATGCCTGATCCAGAAACTGGGAAAGGGCTGAGATGAGGTTGGGCATATTAATAAACAGGACAAAGAAGCCCCCCATGAGGGTCATGGGGAAGCCCACTGCAAAAATATTGAGTTGTGGGGCGGTTCTGGTAATCACACCAAACGCTACGTTGACCATGAGCATGGCCGCCATCGCTGGAAGCGCCAATGAAATGCCGCTGGCAAAAACTTTGCTGCCCAGTGCAGCAACCGCACCCAGACTGCTCACCGGGATGCCGGATAAGTTTGGGGGCAATATTTGATAGCTGTCGATTACCGTAGCGATCAAAATAAGATGGCCGTTCAGGCTCAGGAACAGCAACGTTGCCAAAATCACATACATTTGCGACAACACTGGCACTTGCACGCCATTTTGTGGATCTACAGCCATCGCAAAACCGAGGCCCATGGTCATGGAAACCGCCTGTCCGGCATAAACCACAGCACCAAATACCAGCTGCAAAACAAAGCCAATCGCGAAACCAATACCCACTTCACGGATAGCCATAAGTAAGCCATTGGCGCTAAACAGGTCTGTGGTTGGCGGTGTGGGTATGATGGGCGCCGCCAATGCGGCAATCAGCACTGCTAGCAAAACACGAAAGCGCACCGATACCCCAGAACCGCTAAATACGGGTGCAATCAACAACATGGCAGAGACGCGCAAAAAAGGCGCCGACCAAAGCACCATTGTTTCCAAGACGAGTTCTGCGGGTATGGGCAACATGATCTAGCCCACCAACCCCGGAATATCCATGAACAAGCGCTGAGCAAAGGTTGTCAAAATGCGCAGCATCCAGGGCCCGATAACAAACAATGTCACTACCAGTGATAGCAGCTTGGGAATAAAACTTAGGGTCATTTCCTGAATCTGAGTGGCAGCCTGAATAACACCAATAAATAGGCCTACCGCTAGGGCAGCGCCCAACAGTGGGCCGGCCAGCAGCACGGCGAGCCACAGTGCGTCACGTCCTAGATCTAATACTGTTTCGGGTCCCATACGCTGCGCCTCAGACCGCGAAACTTCGCACAAGGGTGCTGGTAACCAGCGCCCAGCCGTCGATCAAGACAAACAGCATGAGTTTGAAAGGCAGTGAAATAATAATCGGAGACAGCATCATCATGCCCATGGCCATGAGGATTGCCGCGACCACTAAATCGATAACGAGAAAGGGTACAAACAGTAGAAAGCCAATCTGGAAAGCTGTCTTCAACTCACTGACAAGAAATGATGGCAGCAGAACAAACATAGGCACATCGTCTTGGCTCGCAAAGGCACCATAGCCCCCCATTTCTGCAAACATGGTGAGGTCGGAGTTGCGGGTTTGAGTAAACATAAATTCGCGAAAAGGAATTTTCGCGGCATTCAGAGCACCCTCAAAATCCACAGCACCGTCGAGAAAAGGCTTGAGCGCTGTAGTCCATGCGACGTCAAAAACGGGGGCCATAATAAATAGCGATAAAAAGAGTGACAGCCCTAAAATGATTTGATTTGAGGGCGTTTGAGCCGTGCCCATGGCCTGACGCAAAATAGCCAGCACAATCAGTACACGCGTAAAGGACGTCATGGTAATCAGCATGGCGGGCAGTAACGTCAGCACCGTCATGACCAACAAAATTTGTATACCTAAGGCGTAGTCGCTACCGCCGTTTGCATTTGGCGTGGTCGATACGAGGGGTATGGTGGCCTGCTGTGCGAGAGCACTTTCGGGTAACCAAAACGCCAGCACGGCCAAAATGAGCAGGAAGGTTTTCACGAGGAACCCTCCTTTTTCCCCATCACGTTTTGCCAGACCTCTGAAAACTTTAGTGGAGGAGTGGGCGGTGTATCTTGTGCCACAGGTGGTTCATCAAAAACATGGACAGCGGCGACCCGACCTGGAGCCACCCCCAACAAGATTTGCTGATCGCCCACGCTTACTAAAACAGCACGCTCACGCTGTCCCAGACTGAGGCTGGAGATGACTCGCATCTGACCACCCACTGCCTGGCCAACACCGTTGACACGACGCATGACCCAGAGCGCCCCAAACAACAAGCCAATCACCAAAGCTAAAGACGCCATGACCTGCCCCAGATAAGACCAGGAAAAAAGGTCAGCGGTACTCGGCAACGTTTCGCCAGCACCTGTCTCGGCCAAGGCCATGCTTGGCGCGATCAGCAATAGTAATAAGAGGCGCCGCATTATCAGCTACCGAGCTGCTGTAGGCGTTCTTTGGGACTGACCACGTCAACCAGCCGTAGGCCAAACTGACCTTCGGCAGATACCACCTCGCCCCTAGCGACCAGCGTGCCATTAACCATGAGATCCATAGGCTCGGTCACACTTCGATCAAAGGTAACCACACTGCCCGAAGCCAGGGCGAGCAGTTCTTTGATCGTCATACGTCGACGACCCACTTCTACCGTAAGGTAAACGGGTACATCCATCAGTAGATCAAGATCGATCTCTCCAACACCGTCCGCCGCAGCCCCAGCCGAACCTTCGTTAAGCTCTGGTGGTGTTGCTGTGGTCATGTCTTCTTGCTCTTCTGCCATCATTTACTCCTAGAAAAATCGGTAATCTGAACAGCGCGACTGCTGTCATGGGCGCCGTACTTGCCGCGTGCTATGCCACGGCCTTCAACCGTGAGCTGCGCCATTTGAGGTTCATTAATAGGAATCACCGTACCGACCTTAAACGCCAGCAGATTGCGCAAGCTGGTCTCGAGCAAAGAAACCACGCCCGAAATTTCGACATCAATTTCAGGCACAGCGCTTTGCAAGCGGGCTTCCCATTCGGGCTCGACCACGACTTCGGGTTCTTTCCGGCGTACTGGCATAAGTCTTGATGCCTGCTCAGCCATAGACTCATAGGGCAAGAGCAACCGAAACTCACCCTGATAAGCAGTACCGCATGTCACCGAATAGGTAAGAACGACATAGCCCATATCAGCGGGTAATAACGAAAGTCGATCGGTAGTGATATCGACATAAAGATCTCCGGGCTCAAGAACGACCCGGTCAGACCATATTTCAACCAATGTGCGCAGTACGTCTTTCGCCAGTTGCTCGCTGAGACGCTGCTCACTGGGAGTCACTTTTCCAGCCAGCTTTGGTGACGCAACGGTACTACCACCAAAGTATTGATTGACTAGAAATGACAAAAATTCGCCCGGAATCTCGAGGTGACTCTCTCCCTCAAAGGGTTTGATTTCGGTGGTAATCAAAGCAACCCGATCGGGCATGGCAGGAATGAGATCACCCACGCGTGCAAACAGTGGCGCGAAAGGCTCAATGGTTGCTTCTTGGCCAAAGTTTCGCTGCAAGACACCGCCCAGAACTTCTGCATGGGCACGCAGCAAACCGTCGAGCTCAGACCATTTTGACAGGGTCAGTGCTTCACCAGCACCGAAGTCGTGGGATTTAAAATGCCCGTCATCAAACACGTTGTCAGTAGCAGCGTGATCGACGAGGGCTTCTATTTCCTCTTCGCTTAGTACCGGTTGATTGTCGTCGACTTCAGACACGGCAACACCTATTGGATGACAAACGCTGTGAAATAGACGTCTTCAACTCGATCTCCCTTGGGATCAAGCTCAAGCACATCATTCACGGCTTTGAGAGATTCAACGCGCAGACGTTCACGCCCGGCAATCGTGCGCACTTCGTCAAAATTTTGAGACGCAAACAGTAACAACAAGCGATTTCTTAACGCTGGTACATTGTGCTGCGCGTCATCCATCACGGTTTTTTCATAGCCAACCAGGTCGACTTCCGCTTGAATGTATCGCGTTGACCCTTCGTGCTCGACAGCCGCAAGAAGCTTACCCACGGTGATATAAATATTGTGGCGGTCGTCCTTTTTCTTGCGGCCGCTGTCTTCCTCTTCTTCCTCGTCAGCGACAACATTTTCGGCAGAGTTGGAATCTTCCGCCATCATGGTGCCAACAAATACGCCGCCGCCAATGCCAAGACCTAACAACAGGACAGCACCCAC